>JBDNBC010000259.1:0-8177 GCA_039768115.1 Oceanococcaceae bacterium | reverse complement strand
CGCTCGGCTGGAATCCTGGGTTTGCCCATTGATGCCGAAGGGGCTCTGCAGATTGCACGCCGCGCCCGGGGAACGCCGCGCATTGCCAATCGCCTTCTGCGACGGGTCCGCGATTTTGCGCAGATTCGGGGAGACGGCCGGGTTACGTCCTCGGCGGCCGACGCTGCGCTGACCATGCTCGAAGTCGATGCCCAGGGTTTTGACGGCATGGATCGACGGTTGCTCCGCGCGCTGTGCGAACACTACGGCGGCGGGCCCACGGGCCTGGATGCGCTGGCCGCGGCCATAGCGGAGTCTCGTGACACGATCGAGGACGTGCTTGAGCCTTTCCTGATTCAGCAGGGCTATCTGATCCGCACACCGCGAGGCCGCGCGGCCACGAGCAAGACCTGGAGCTACCTCGGTTTGCCGGAGCCGCGCAGTGATGGCAGCCGCGCCGATCTGTTTGGTGAGGGGCCGCGCTGATGTTTCACTGGCCCATCCGTGTGTACTACGAAGACACCGATGCCAGTGGCGTTGTTTATCACGCCCGTTATCTGCACTTTTTCGAGCGTGCGCGGACGGAGTTTCTGCGTGCGGCCGGCCACGGCCAGCATGACTTGATGGAGCAGCACGGACTGGCATTCACCATCGCGCGTGTGAGCATCGACTATCGCCGGCCCGCACGGCTCGACGACAGCCTGGTGGTCGGCACGAACCTTGCGACGGGTCGCGCATTGATAGAATTTCAGCAGGAGTTGCGTCGTGACCACGGTGGCGAGCTTCTCGCCAGCGCCTCGGTCCGGGCCGGTTGCGTCCGCATGTCCGACTTCCGCCCGCAGCGTATTCCCGCATCCATTGCTACCGCTCTCAAGGCTTTCACATCCTCATGAACATGAGCTTCTCCGATCTCGTCCTGGCGGCCAGCCCCGTAGTCCAGGGCGTCATGCTGATGCTGGTTTTTGCGTCCATCAGTTCCTGGTACGTCATCTTTCGGAAGCGCGCGCTTTTGGGCCGGCAATCCCGCGCGGCAGCCAAGTTCGAGGAGATGTTCTGGTCCGGCGGCAGGCTGGCGGATATCTATGACGCGTTGCGCCGCCGCAAAACCAGCGAAGAAGGGCTGGAAGCCCTGTTCCGTGCCGGCTACGAAGAAATCGGCCGCAGTCAGGGCAGCGAAAACAGCGAAGCGACCGCTTCGGTGCAGCGTTCGCTGCGTGTTGCACAGATGCGCGAAGTCGATGAGCTGGAGAGCGGGCTGGCCTATCTCGCGACGGTCGGTTCGACCGCGCCCTACGTCGGGCTGTTCGGAACGGTCTGGGGCATCATGAATGCATTTATTGGCCTCGGTAACGTGCAGCAGGCCACCCTGGCGCAAGTGGCGCCGGGCATTGCGGAAGCGCTGATCGCCACCGCGATGGGCCTGGTGGCGGCCATCCCGGCGGTCATCGCCTACAACACCTTCACCAACCAGGTCGGCCGGCTGGAATCGCGCTTTAATGCCTTCTCCGAGGAATTCCTCGGCATCGTCGACCGCCATTTTCGTGATGGGCATACCCACGGTGAGTAACCCGGCCCGCAAGCGCAAGCTGGCGCATGAAATCAATGTTGTTCCCTACATTGACGTCATGCTGGTACTGCTGATCATCTTTATGGTTACGGCGCCGCTGCTCAAGCAGGGCATTGAGGTCGAGCTGCCCCAGGTGAGTTCGGCGCCGATGTCAGTTGACCCGTCATCTGAGCCCCTGGTGGTCAGCGTGGATGCCGATGGCCGGCGATATCTCAACCGCGGCAAGACACCAGAAGAACCGGTTGATGATGACGAACTGTTGCGCCTGATTACGCTGACTCTCAAAGCCGAGCCCGGCCTCAAGGTCGTCGTCGAAGGTGACCGCCAGGCCCGCTACGAGATGATCATGGACGCGATGTCCTTGTTGCAGGGTGCCGGCGTCCAGAATGTGGGCCTGGCGACACAGCCGGGCTGAGCCGCATGCGACCGCAACCGTCGCGCGCAACCCGTGATCAATGGCGTGCATTGTTCGGCACCATTGCCGTGCATGCAGTCATCGGGCTCATCGTGATCTTTGGCGTTCCGCAATGGCAGACGCCGCTGCCACCGCCCGCCGGCCCAGTCATCACCGGCAGTCTGGTGGAATCGCCGACGGCGCAACGCGAAGCTGCACGAGCCCGGGAGGAAGCCGCCGCTCGTGAGCGCGCACGTCTGGAGGCGGAACGCAAAGCCCAGGAAGAAGCGGAGCGCCGGGCCCGCGCAGAAGCGGAACGCACAGCACGGGAAGAGGCTGCGCGAGAGGAAGCGGAGCGGATTGCCGCTGCCGAACGTGCGCGCGTCGAGAAAGAACGTCAGGCCCGAGCCGAAGCCGAGCGTAAAGCGCGCGCGGAAGCCGAGCGTCAGGCCCGGGCCGAAGCGGAGCGCAAAGCGCAAGCCGAGGCTGAGCGCAAAGCCCGCGAAGAGGCGGAGCGCCAGGCTCGGATTGAGGCCGAGCGCAAGGCGCGTGAAGAAGCCGAGCGCGTCGCGCGCGAAGAAGCCGCCCGGCGCAAGGCTGAAGCCGAGCGTAAGGCCCGTGAGAGTGATCTGGCGGATGCACTGGCGGCCGAACAGGACGCCATGGATGAGCAGGTCTGGGTGCGCCAGATCAGTAATCACGTGCAACGCGAATGGGTGCGCCCGCGGGGCGCCGATGCCGATTTCAGCTGTGTGGTGCGTATTCGGCAGACACGCTATGGCGACGTCCTGGAAAGCCGCATCTTGCGCAGTTGCGGGAACGACTTTCTCGATAACTCGGTCCTTGAAGCGGTGCAGAACGCCAGCCCGCTGCCGTTACCCCGCAATCCGCGCATCTTCGCCGACGTTATTGACCTGAGGTTCGAGCCGTTTTGATGGATCTGTACTTGAAAACTCCCCAATGGATCGTTTTGCTGACGCTTCTGGCGCTGGCTCCTGTTGTCGAGGCTGCGCTGGAGGTCACCGTGCGGGGAGGGCGCCAGGATGCCGTACCGGTGGCCGTGGTCCCCTTCGCTGGCACGGAGCAGGGCGACGATGTCGCGGCCATCATTGCAGATGATCTCTCCGGATCCGGCCTGTTTCGTGCGCTGCCCCGCAACGACATGCTGACGCGGCCGACGCATCCTGATCAGGTGCGCTACGTCAACTGGCGCAGCGTCAAGGTGCAGCATGTCGTGCTGGGGCGCGTTGAGCCGCGCGAAGACGACACCAGCACACTGCGCTTCTGGCTGCTCAACGTGCCGCAGGAGCGGGAGTCTCTGTCATTCAGCTTTTCCAGCCGCAATGTCGACTTGCGCTATGCCGCGCATCGCATCGCTGACCAGATCTATCAGGAACTCACGGGCATTCGCGGGGTGTTCAATACCGACATTGTCTTCGTGACGTCGGCAGAGCGCGATGGCGCGCAGGAGTACCGGCTGGTGATGGCCGATGCCGATGGCGCCAATGAGCGCACATTGACCCGCTCGCGCGAGCCGCTGCTATCGCCCGCGTTTTCCGCGCAGCGCGACCGGGTGGCCTACGTCGCCTTCCAGGACGGCCTGCCCGGAATCTACGTTCAAACCCTGGAGAACGGGCAGATTCGCAAGCTGGTAAGTCGCGAGGGCATCAACGGGGCGCCGGCATTCTCGCCGGATGGACGTCGACTGGCAGCGACACTGTCCTTTGAAGGCAATCCGGAAATTTACTGGATCGACCTTGCCAGCGAACGCACGACCCGGCTGACCCGCAACAGTGCAATCGACACCGAGCCCGTCTGGTCGCCGGATGGGCGCAGCATTTATTTCACGTCCGATCGTGCGGGCAGGGCGAATATCTATCGGATGGACTCCACGGGAGGCGGAGTTGAGCGCATCACCTTTGAAGGCATCAGTAATGCGCGACCGGACATGTCCCCGGACGGCAAGCGCCTGACGTACGTTCAGCAAACCCGCAACGGTTACCAGATTGCCGTACACGAACTGGATAGCGGCGAGACCCGTCTGCTAACACCGGGCCCGCTGGACGAAAGCCCCCGCTGGGCACCCAACGGCGACGTGATAATCTATTCAGCAAAAGGGACCAATGGGCGGGCAGAGTTGGCAACCGTAACCGTAAGCTCCGGCGTGCGCAGAGAATTGCGGCAGGCGGGAGAGGTGCGTGAACCCGCGTGGTCACCCTTCGTTGACTAAGACGGAACACCTCATGAATAAAATTATTGCTATGACTTTTCTCGCCGCCGCCGCGCTTTTTGCCGGTTGCGCCTCGACGCCGGAACCGACCGATCCGCTGCCGCCGGATTCCGCTGCGTCGTCCGGATCGGAAGACGGTCTCAGCGGTAGTGGTGTTGATCGCCGGTCCTGGCAGGAAGGCGAGATCACCGGCTCAACCGACAGTACCGCCGCAGACCGGGATGCGGCCTCGCAACGGCCGATGGAAACGCTGATCTATTTCGAGTTTGACTCCGCCGTACTGGGGGACACTGCATTGCGAATCGTGGACGCGCATGCCGCGTACCTGCGCAATACAACGGAAGCTCGTGTGCGGCTCGGCGGTCATACCGACGAGCGTGGCACGCGCGAGTACAACATCGCCCTCGGCGAGCGGCGTGCCGAATCCGTACGTCGGGCCTTGTTGCTGCGCGGCGTGCCCCGCGCGCAGATCACTGTCGTGTCCTACGGCGAAGAAGTTCCGGCAGCTACGGGCTCCGGTGAGCGCGTCTGGGCCCAGAACCGCCGCGTTGAATTCAACTACCTGCGGTGAAATTCATGTTCCGTATGTCTCCCCGCCCATGGATTCTGGCGCTCACGATCATCGGTGTGAGTGGTTGTGCGACCACTCCTGAGGTCGACCCGGTCGCCGAGCAGCTAGGCTCGCAAGAGCAGCAGTTGCGTTCGCTGGAGTCACAGGTATCTCAGCTTCAGGCGGCGATTGAAAGCATCGGCTCGGCCGGGCTGGGGACCTCGCTCACCGGCCTGGAAGAGGACATTCGTCAGCTGCGCGGCGAAGTCGAACAGCTGCAATTTGAACTGCGTGACATGCGCCAGCGGCGCGCGACGGTGAGCGGCGCAGGCGCGAATGACGGGGACGGCGCCGTGCCCATTCCCGTGCCCCGTCAGGCGGCAGCGAATGGCAGTCGGGGTGCTGATGATGACCAGTCGGCTTATCTATCCGCATTCGGCAAGCTCAAATCCGGAGCGTATGGCGATGCGGTATCGGCTTTTGCTGGCTTTCTCGACAAGTACCCCTCCAGTGCCTATGCCCCGAATGCCCAGTACTGGATCGGCGAAGCCCATTACGTTCAACGCAACTGGGACGAGGCATGGACGGCATTTGAGCAGGTTGCCACGCGTTACCCGGACAGCCTGAAAGCGGCCGATGCCCGGTTAAAGCAGGGCCTGATCCGGATCGACCAGGGGCGGATGAGCGATGCTCGAAGCATCCTGCAGGAAGTGGCAGCCCAGCACGCCGGAAGCTCTGCCGCACGTCTGGCCACGGAGCGATTGCAGCGCATGGGTGGCGGCTAGCCAGCTCTGCCAGCATCCAGTGGGCAGAGCCGCGTGACGGGGTTGACCTCGGAAGGTAATGCAGTACAATGCGCGGCTCTTGGCGGGTCGTTAGCTCAGTTGGTAGAGCATCGGACTTTTAATCCGCTGGTCGCTGGTTCGAGCCCAGCACGACCCACCATTTTCCGCCAAGACCCCCATCTTTTAACCGCCACCTCGGAGCCGCTCGGTTCCAGGGCTGTGGCAAACTTGCGTTGCACGATGTTTTGGTCGCATGGTTGATGCGACGCAGGCATAGGGGGGTCAAATAGCGTGGCGCAATTGGCGTTGAAGCCCGGCCAGATGTTGGGCCACTTCCAGATTCTTCGCTCACTCGGTATCGGGGGCATGGCCGAAGTCTATGCCGCGAAGGATCAGAAGCTCGATCGCGAAGTCGCCCTGAAGATTCTGCCACCCAGTGTGGCCCGCGATGAAACGCTGTTCGCGCGCTTCAAAAGCGAAGTGAAGCAAATTTCCCGGCTGACCCACCCCAACATCGTGACGATGTACGAGTACGGTCGGGACGGTCCACTCGTGTATTACTCCATGCAGCTTCTGCCCGGCGGGGATCTGGCGGCCCGGCTGCGTCGCGGTCCCATCCCCGGGGGCGAGGCCTATCGGATTTTCTGCAAGATTCTCGATGCCCTGGCGTGCGCCCATGAACAGGCCATCGTTCATCGGGACATCAAACCCGACAATGTGATGTTCACGGCCGAAGGGGAACCCGTCCTGACGGATTTCGGCATTGCCAAAAGCGTAACCGAGGCGGCCGGCATCACCAAGACCGGGATGACCGTGGGCACGCCGGCCTACATCAGCCCTGAGCAGGCGCGCGGGAAGACCATTGACGCGCGCACCGATCTCTACGCATTGGGGGTGATGCTGTACGAAATGCTGACCGGGCACGTGCCGTTTCGTGGTGCCGACGCGCTGTCCACCATCATGAAACATATCTCTGAGCCGCCCCCGCCACTCCCGGAAGAGTTTCGCCCCTACCAGCCGCTGGTCAGCAAGCTTCTGGCCAAGAACCCGGATGATCGACCGCAGAGCGCGAAGCAACTGATTCGAGCGTTACAGAAGCGCCATGCGGAAGGCACCAGGCCCTCGCGCGCAGACACGGCGACCGCCGCCCGGCAAGCCCGCCAGCCTGCCGCTGCGCCTGTGCCCGCGGCTCCCGCTGACCGACCCCAAACGCCCGCTCCCAAGACCCGCAGGGAAATGCGCCCCCGGTCACGGTTCCAGCCCACCCGTTTGCATATACTGGCTGCCATTACCGCCGTCACAACGGTTACCGTTGTGGTGGTGTACATGCTCTAGGACAAACGCGTGGCGCATCAACTGGCTGCAGGGCAAAAGCTCGGCCATCTCACTGTTGTAAAACTGCTGGGCTCCGGCGGGATGGCCGACGTATACGAAGCGGTTGATGGACGTCTGGGACGCCACGTCGCCATGAAAGTTCTGCCGCGGGAGTATTCCCGCAATCAGGACTTCATCATGCGCTTCGAGCGAGAGGTCAAGGCCTCCGCGGCGCTGTCCCACCCCAACATCGTGACGGTCTTCGAATTCGGCAGCGAAGACGACCTGAACTACTACACGATGCGGCTACTCAACGGTGGCGATCTGCGTGACCGCATCACCAAGGGCATGACACTTATCGAAGTGTTGATGACGATGCGGGGCGTGCTCCAGGCCTTTCAGCATGCGCATGCACGTGGGTTCGTGCATCGCGACGTCAAGCCTGAAAACATCATGTTTGATGAGATGGGCACGCCGACGCTGACGGATTTTGGCATTGCCAAGGTGCTGGACTCGCAGACGCAGATGACCCAGACCGGCATGGCTGTCGGTACGCCACGCTACATCAGCCCCGAGCAGGCGACTGGCAAGCCCGTGGACGGCCGTTCCGATCTGTACAGCCTCGGCTGTATTCTGTTCGAAATGCTGACCGGCAGCTCGCCATACAAAGCTGAGACGCCGATCGCGACCATTTTCCAGCACGTCAACGAGCCCATCCCGCGACTCGACGATGAGTTTGGCGCCTTCCAGCCTCTGCTCGATCGCCTGATGGCCAAGTCGCCGGAAACCCGCATGCAGAACGCGGAAGAGGCGATGGAGTTTATCGACCAGGCCTTTCCACGCGATTGGACCGGGGCTTTCGGCGCGCATACGACCCAGGGCATGCCCGCCGTGGGCGCACCAACGCCATCGGTTACGCCGATCCGCACGCATACGGTGCCTGCAGCAGCACCGCCCGCAGGAGATGAGGCCGCCACGCAATTAATGTCCACTTCGCCCGGCGTTGTCGACGACAGCGGCGAAGGCAAGACCCAGTTCATGCCCACCGCCCCGTCTGCAGAGCCCGCGTCGGCCAGTGGCGAGGGCGAAAAGACCATGTTCCTGCCGCAACCCGGCGCGGGAACAAGCAAGGCCGGTCCCTCACGAACCCGCGAGCCGTCGTCCGCAGAAGGCAAAAACAAGCGGATTGTCCCCATCGCTGCGGTACTGCTGCTAGTCCTGGCCGCGGGCGGCTATGTCGTATACACGGGCATACCGCAACTGTCGCCAGCCGACACAGCAGACGAGCCCGTAGTCCCGCAGGATGATGGCATCGAGCCCACCCCCGTAAAAGAAGACACCCGGACAGGTGAGACGGG
>JBDNBC010000258.1:0-14829 GCA_039768115.1 Oceanococcaceae bacterium | reverse complement strand
GCACCGCATTTGCGTCATCAACTGGCGCAACGGGTGCATGCCCGGCGGGTCCCGCGCTTGCACTTCGTTGCGGATCGACTGCAGGAACGGGCCTTCGCGCTGGAGGCCAAATTGCGTGCGGTGCGCGCCGATGCTCCTGATAAGGACCCGGCTTCCGATTAATGCGGCGCCGCGTGCGGGCGGGCAGGGAGTGAAAGTCGATGGCGCGGAAACGGCGTGGTCAGCCCTTGTGTGGGCTGTTGCTGCTGGACAAGCCCCGCGGCATGTCCTCGAATCGGGCGCTGCAGACAGCGCGGCGCCTGCTCGATGCCGCCAAGGGCGGACACGGCGGGGCATTGGATCCCATGGCCGAAGGCGTGCTGCCGCTGTTGTTTGGCGATGCCACGCGGCTCAGCTCCTACGCGCTGGACGGCAACAAATCCTATGAATTCACGGTGCGCTGGGGGGAGAAAACCGACAGCGGTGACGCTGATGGCGCGGTAATTGATCGTAGCGACACGATTCCGACCGTCGAAGCGATCGCTCGCGTGCTTCCGGCCTTTCTCGGCGCGCAAGAGCAGATTCCGCCGATGGTCAGTGCCCTCAAGCGCGACGGGCAGCCACTGTACAAATTGGCCCGACGCGGCGAGGTGGTCGACCGCGCGTCCCGGCCGGTCATTATTCACCGGCTTGAGCTGCTGCACAGCGTCGGGGAGCAGGCCACGTTCGCGGTCACGGTCAGCAAGGGGACATACATCCGCGTGCTGGCGGAGGATGTCGCCGCCGCATTGGGCACGCTGGGCCATCTGGTCTATCTGCGCCGAACAGCCGCCGCCGGTCTGGCCGGGCCGCTGATCACCCTGGAGGCGCTCGAAGCGCTGGGGCCGGCGGATCGGGTGCGGCAATTGCTGCCGGTGCAGCGCCTGATCCCCGCGATTCCGCAGGCGCAGGTGGATGCTGATGCGGCTCGCGACCTGCGTTATGGCCGCCCGCTGAGCGACCTCCCGAGCGTACCCGGTGCCGACGTGGCGAGCGCGCCAACGCCACTGTGGTTGTGCTGCGATGCGGCGGGCCGGGCGGTGGCACTCGTCGAGTACCGCGACGCACAGTGGTGGCCGGTGCGGGTGTTTGCGGCCGAGGCCTATCAGCCGGTTGCTGCCGACTTGTAAGCAGCCATTTTCTTCCTCTATAATTCGCGGTCTTTGTCGCGTGTTGGCGACAGTCCGATATTCTGGAGCAAGGTTTCATGGCACTGACGGCCACCACCAAGAACGAAGTCATCAGCAAGTACGCGCGCGCCGCCGCGGATACGGGTTCGCCCGAAGTTCAGGTGGCGCTGCTGTCGGCCCGCATCAGCGAGCTGCAACCGCACTTCAGTGAGAACAAGAAAGACCACCACAGCCGTCGTGGTCTACTGCGCATGGTCAATCGTCGGCGCAAGCTGCTCGATTACCTCAAGAGCAAGGATCTGACGCGTTACCAGGAGCTCATTCAGAGCCTGGGTCTGCGCCGCTAGATCATTGTCATCTCTCAAACCCCCGCTTCTCGCGGGGGTTTGTGTTTGTAAGTCAGGAAAAAGTAGGAACGGAATAGTAGTGCAAGCGACAATTCAGGAATTTACGCTGGGCAATCAAGTTGTCCGCATTGAAACGGGCGCTGTCGCCCGCCAGGCCACCGGGGCCGTCATCGCCAGTATCGGGGACACCCAGGTGCTGGTGACCGCCGTCGGTCGCAAAGAGGCCAAGCCGGGACAGAATTTCTTCCCGCTGACGGTGAATTACCAGGAACGTTTTTATGCCGGCGGGCGTATCCCCGGCGGCTTTTTTAAACGTGAGGGGCGTCCGACCGAAAAGGAGACGCTGACCTCACGGCTGATCGACCGCCCGCTGCGGCCGCTCTTCCCCAAGGGCTTCATGAATGAAGTGCAGGTCATCGCGACGGTCATGTCGCTGGACCCGCAGATCGACCCCGACATCGTGGCCTTGATCGGCGCGTCGGCGGCGCTGGCCATCTCCGGGCTGCCGTTCCAGGGCCCCATCGGCGCGGTGCGGGTGGGTTACGCCAACGGCGAATATCTGCTTAATCCGACCGCGGATGTGCTCAAAACTTCCGAGCTGGATCTCGTGGTTGCAGGCACCAAAGACGCGATTCTGATGGTGGAATCCGAAGCCAACGTGCTCTCCGAAGAGGTGATGCTGGGCTCGGTGCTGTTTGGTCATGAGGCCATGCAGGTCATCATCGATAACGTCAATGAACTGGCGGCCAAAGCCGGCAAGGAAAAGTGGGTGTTCGAAGCGCCCCCGACCAACGACGAACTCGTTGGGGCCGTGCAGAATGCCATCGGCAACAAGCTGAATGCGGCCTACGAGCTGCAGGTCAAGCAGGATCGTCAGCAGGCGCTGGCGGCATTGCGTAGCGAATTGCTGGAGGCCCTGTGCGCCGGCGACGAGCCGGCCTATGAGGCTGATGCCGTGCTGAGCGTGTTCTCGAAGCTCGAGAAGGCGCTGGTGCGTGGTCGTATCCTCGATGGTCAGCCGCGCATTGACGGTCGCGATACCCGCACCGTGCGGCCCATCGAAGTGGAAGTCGGTGTGTTGCCCCGGGCGCATGGGTCGGCGCTGTTTACCCGCGGTGAGACGCAGGCCATTGTGGCGGCTACGTTGGGTACCGGCCGTGATGCCCAGTTGATCGATGCGGTGGAGGGCGAATCGAAGGATCCCTTCATGCTGCACTACAACTTCCCGCCGTTCTGTGTGGGCGAAACCAGCCATATGCTGGCGCCCAAGCGGCGCGAGATTGGTCACGGGCGTCTAGCGCGTCGCGGTGTGGCCGCCGTGCTGCCCAATCTCGACAGCGAGTTTCCTTACGTGCTGCGCGTGGTGTCGGAAATCACCGAGTCCAACGGTTCGTCGTCGATGGCGTCAGTCTGCGGCACCTCGCTGGCGCTCATGGACGCGGGCGTGCCGGTCAAGGCGCCGGTCGCGGGCGTGGCCATGGGCCTGATCCTCGATGGCAACCGCTTTGCGGTGTTGACCGACATCCTGGGTGATGAAGATCACCTCGGCGATATGGACTTCAAGGTGGCCGGCTCGGCCGACGGTGTTACCGCGCTGCAGATGGACATCAAGGTCACGGGGATCACCCGCGAGATCATGGAGCAGGCGCTGAGCCAGGCCAAAGAAGGCCGTCTGCACATTCTCGGCGAGATGGCCAAGGTCATCGACAAGCCACGGGAGGAGATGTCCGACTTCGCGCCGCGTATCACCACGATCAAGATCGATCCCGATCGCATCCGTGATGTCATCGGCAAGGGCGGCGCGACGATCCGCTCGATCACCGAGGAAACCGGCACCACCATCGATATCGATGACGACGGCACGATTCGCATTGCGGCGGTGGACGGCGTGGCCGCGCAGGCGGCGATCAAGCGCATCGATGAACTGACCAAAGACATCGAAGTGGGTGCGGTTTACGAAGGCAAGGTCGCCCGCATCATGGACTTCGGCGCGTTTGTCACGTTGATGCCCGGCAAGGATGGCCTCGTGCACATCTCGCAGATTTCCAACGAGCGCGTGGAGAATGTCTCCTCGGTGTTGTCGGAAGGGCAGGTGGTCAGTGTCAAGGTGCTGGAAGTCGACAAGCAGGGCCGCGTGCGGCTGTCGATGAAGGCGCTACTGGATGATGCCGAAGCCTGAGCCACAGGCATCGCCAAGAAAACCCCGCGCTGGTCGCGGGGTTTTTTGTTTCTAGCGTTTGGGCAGCTGACTGCGGATGTCGTTGAGCACGGCGCGATAGCCGTCGGCACGGTATTTTTCCGCCGCGTTGGTGAACCCGTAGCCCTTGTCGAGCGCGGCGCGGATGCGCTTGCTGGCTGCGCTGGAGATTTCTCCGGCATCTACCAGCGTCAGGTACAACGCTTCCAGCGCCATGTTGCTTTGCTCGGCGTAGTTGAAATCCGGCATGCGGCGCGCCTTGTCGAGCACCTTGCCGAACAGCGACCAGGTTTCCGCTGTGCTGTACCGGCGTCCGGCATGGGCATCGGCCAGTTCACGGAGCAGGACCATTGCGGCTTTTGCCCGCGTTTGCGTAGCAGTGATGGACGCTTGCGAGGCGATATGCAATTCGCGCACGGCGGCGTCCCAGCGCTTGCCGGCGGCCGCATCGGTGACGTCAAGAATCTGCCCGACCAGCAGCAGGTTGACGCCATGCAGTCGAACCGCACCGACACCCAGCCCGGGGGCGGTTTCGGCGTCCCAGCGATCGGCGCTCAGTTCGTGGTGGCAGGCATAGCAGTCAAAGAACACCAGCTCGGGGAACAGGCCCTCCTGCAGGCGTGACGATGAGAGCTCTTCGAGATAGCGCAGGGCGCTGATCATTTGTCCCGTGGCCCAGACTTCGACCGGCGGCCGGATGCCCTTCCGTTCGGCATAGTCCGCATCCATCGCGTAATGGGCCGGTTGAATGGCAGTGAAGGTGTCGAGCTCGAAGCCCAGCGGGGGGTGACCGGCGCCCATGATGCGGTGGTCGATCGGATGGTCAGGCCCGCCCAGGTGGCAGGTGAGACACATCTCGGCCCGTGCCTGCGGGTTTTCAGTGGGGTAGAGCCCGGCTTTGAGGTTGTCGGCATGCGTGGCGCCTTTTTCGACATGGCTGACCAGCCAGTTTTCCGAGCCGCCGTGACAGGCCTCACAGCCGACCCCGTCGCTCAGCCGGAAGCGCTTGCCGCGCATGGCGTCGGGGACATAGTCGCTATGGCAGACCAGACACTGTTGGTCGGTGTGTGGAGTGATCCCGAGGCGCCGGCCCATCGTTTTCGACTCTTCCGTGAGCAGGGTCTTGTAGGCCTGAGCATGGCGATCTTCGCGACTCCAGAGGTAGTACTCGTTTTGCAGGACGTTCGAGTCCGCCTTGGCGGTGGTGGCGCCGTGACACTGGGAACCCGCACAGGTGGCGACCCCCTCATGGATCTGTTCATCGTGATGCGGCAGGGCCGCGGTCAGGGCGGCCGTTGGCAGCAGTAGCGCCGCTGCCACCAGCACGTATCGGTGCAGAGCCGTGAATTTCATCTGTTGTACCCCCGGAAGCCGGTTTGCCGGCAGCACCCACCGCCGCCATCCACGGCAGAATACCTGCTCCGGCCGGGCCGGGCGAATGTCTGGCGGCACGGGTTCGGGGTGGCATTATTCTGTTGCGCTGGGCGGGTCATCGGTCTAGTCTGCCGACTGCATAGCGGTACCAGCCACGACGGGGGAAAGTTTGGGCGATATCTTTGAGGTGGCCGTTGTCGGGTCGGGCCCGGCAGGGATGAGCGCGGCGGCGCGCGCGGCCGAGAGCGGCATGACACATGTGCTGCTGGAAGCGGAAGCCCACCTGTCCAACACCATATTCCGGTACCAGAAGGGCAAGCACGTGATGGCTGAGCCCGGCATATTGCCCCTGCGCAGCCCGGTCGGCTTTGAGGCCGGCAAGCGGGAGGCCATCCTTGACGTCTGGGACCGAGGCATGGCCGATCTCAAGGTGAATGTGCGCTATCAGGCCGAAGTCACCGCCATCAGTGGCCAGCGCGGCGATTTCACCATCACCCTGGCCAAAGGCGAGACGGTGCGCGCCCGTCATGTGGTGCTGGCAATTGGCATGCAGGGCAATCTGCGCAAGCTCGGCGTCGAGGGGGAAGACCTCACGCAGGTGCAGTATCAGCTTGACGATCCCGAGGCCTACAGCGGCGAAACCATCATCGTCATCGGCGCCGGCGACGCGGCCATCGAGAATGCGCTGGCGCTGGCCGAGGCCGGCAATATCGTCAGCATCGTCAATCGGCGTGACGAATTTTCCCGCGCCAAGGACGGCAACAACAGTGCGATTCTGGCCGCCATCGAGGAAGAGCGCGTGGGCTTCTATCCCAGCGCCAGCCCCAAGCAGGTGGAGTCGCTGCCGGCCGGTCATGACAGCGGCAAGCCCCTGCGCCTTATATTGAACGCCCGTGATGGCGAAGCCGAGATTTACTGCGACCGCATCATCGCGCGGCTGGGCGCCATTCCGCCGCGCAAGTTCGTGGAATCCTGCGGCATCACCTTTCCGTCCGCCGACCCCACGGCCATACCCGCCGTCAGTGCGCAATATGAGTCGAATGTTGAGGGTCTCTATATCGTCGGCGCGCTGGCGGGTTATCCACTGATCAAGCAGGCGATGAACCAGGGCTATGAGGTCATCGAGTTCATCGCCGGCCGCCCGGTGCAGCCGGCTGACGAGCCTCTGCTGGAGACGGTGTTCGCGCGGATGCCGTTTGGTCTGAGTGTCGACGAGAATCTCGACCTCATTCAGCAGGTCGTGCCGGTGCTGGCCCCTCTTACCACGCTGCAGTTGCGCGAGTTCATGCTCGACAGCGTGGTGCACTGCCCGCGTGACGGGGAAGTTGTTTTTGAGCTCAATGACTACACCAACAGCTTCTACTCGATTGTGGCCGGGGACGTCGCGATTCAGATTGATCCGCACGACCCGCAGAAAACCGTCGTGTTGTCCGCCGGCCAGTTTTTCGGGGAGATGAGCCTGATCTCGGGGCGGCGGCGCAGCGCCACGGTGCGCGCTGTTGGTGGCAAGACGGTGCTGGTCGAAACCCCGCGGCGCTCGATGAACAAGTTGCTGCAGTCGGTGGATGCGGCGCGAGACGTCATTGATCGCTCGTTCATCCTGCGGGCCTTTCAGACGCAGGTGGCCCCCGGGGTGTCGGCAGAGCCGCTCAAGCCCATCATCGAAAATTCAACCCTGGAGCATTACAAGGCGGGTCAGGCATTGTTCAGCGAGGGCGACCCGGGGGATGCGCTCTACCTGATCCGCTCCGGCTCGGTGACCGTGTCTCGTGATATCGGCGGCAATTCCGTGCCCATTGCCTATGTGGCCGCCGGCAACTACGTGGGCGAAATGGCGCTGGTCTCCGACATGCCGCGCATGGCGACGGTCAGGGCGGCGGTGGCCTGTGACGTGCTGAAGGTAGACGGGGCCGCCTTCAAGGCGTTGATGGCGAGCGAGCCGGCAATCCGCGAGCGGATCGAAGCACAGTACAAGTCGCGCCTGCTGGCCAATGCGCAAGCCGAGCAACGCAGCCGGGACGGCTCGATGATCGGCTTTCTGGTCAGCCAGGGCCTGGGCGAGGCGACGGATGTGTTGCTCATCGACGAGTCGCTGTGCGTGCGCTGCGATCACTGCGAAAAAGCCTGCGCCAGCACGCACGGCAATGTGTCGCGGCTGAATCGCGAGGCGGGGCCGACGTTTGCCAGCCTGCATGTGCCCACGTCCTGCCGTCACTGCGAGCATCCGCACTGCATGAAGGATTGCCCGCCGGATGCCATTCGGCGCGCGCCCAATGGCGAGGTTTACATCAATGACAGCTGTATCGGCTGCGGTAACTGCGAGCGCAACTGCCCCTATGGTGTGATCCAGATGGGCGCGGTATCGGCGGCCAAGCCCAAATTGTGGCAATGGATCTTCACCGGGATGGGCCTGGCTCCGGGGACGTCGGTGCCCTATGACAAGTCCAGCGGCACGCCCAAAAAGGCCGTCAAATGCGACATGTGCAAGGACCTCGCCGGTGGCCCGGCCTGTGTTCGCGCCTGTCCGACCGGAGCCGCATTGCGCCTGAGCCCGGAAGAGTTCATGGAACTGGCGGCAGAGCGGGTGTAGCGCCAATGAGCTTGCATGAGTCTTTTCTGACCCACGCCCGCGGTCGCTGGATTTACCGGGCGGCGGTGTTGTGCCTGATCGCCGTGGGGTTGTATGTCTGGCAAGACCCCAAAGCCGGCCCGAACGGCGGCACCTGGCTGGGCTACGGGCTGGGCAGCGTCGGCCTGCTGCTGATCGTGTGGCTGGCCTTGCTCGGCGCGCGCAAGCGCAGTTATGCCTCCCGCCTGGGTACCGTCAAAGGCTGGACCTCGGCGCACGTCTGGCTGGGCCTGTCGCTGGTTGTCGTTGGCACCCTGCATACCGGGTTCGAGTTCGGCCTGAACATCCACACGCTCGCCTGGGTTCTGATGATGCTGGTCATCGCGTCCGGCCTGTGGGGCGTATTGGTCTATCGCCGGTTCCCGTCCCTCATCACTGAGCGTCGCGGTAATCTGCCGGTCGAGGACATCGTGCGTGAAATTGCCGACATGGACCGGCAGTTGCTGGTCACTGCCGCCGAGCTGGGCAAGGACACCCATGAGCGCACGCTGCAGTCCATCCAGCGCACGCAGCTTGGCGGGGGCTTTTGGCAGCAGGTGCGCGGCGTATCCGAGCGGGCCGGGGATGGCCTGATGTCGCGGTTGCGCGACGAGTTGAACAAACCGGTGATGGCCGCGGCTGACCCGCAGATGCAGAGCCGTGCCGGCGCCGACGGCAACGCCACGATGATGTTTGTCGCCAGTGCCTTTGTGTCCGGTGAGCAGAATGCCCGTGAGCGCGAGACCCGGCGCAAGCTTCTCGATCTGTTCTCCCGCAAGAAGGCCCTGGTGGCCAGCCTCAATGCCGATGTGACGCGGCGTGCGCGCATGTCGCTGTGGTTGTATCTGCACGTGCCCCTGACCTTGGCCTTGCTGGCCAGCCTGCTGGCCCACGTGGTCAGTGTGTTCTTCTACTGGTGACACGATGATTTTCGTATTGCGCCAGCTCCGCGGGGGGCAGCAAAACCAGACTCTCGTCGACCGCAAGATTGACGGTCAGGTGTTGACCATCGGCCGTGGCGCCGACCGGGACATTCTGATCAACGACTCGCGGGTGGCCTGGAGCCATGCCGAAGTCCGCATCGAGCGCGGTGACAGATTCCGTCTGGTCGTCGCCAATGAAGCGCCGCCGATCCTTCTGAACGGGGCCCCGAGTGCCGGTGGCAAGCTCAAGGACGGCGATGTTCTCAGTATTGGCGGCACGGATATCACCTTCCGGGTCTTCGAAGACCGGATCTATATCGAAGTCCAGGCCGTGCGCCGGGCCAAGGACGAGGGCGAGAAGCTCTTGCGGGCAAAAGCCCGGCTTAGCCTGGAAGAGTCCGGCGTCAGCAAACGACGCTGGAGCTGGTGTCTGTTCGGCGTCATCCTGCTGCTGGGCTTGTTACTGCCCGTCGGTGTGCGCTACCTCCCGGCAGATGTTGCGGAGTCGGTACCGGCGCCGTTTACCGACATCGTCTGGAATTCCGGGCCGATTTCCGACGCACATCGTCCTTTCGCGGAGCAATGTGATGCCTGTCATCTCCAGGCATTTCAAATGGTGCCGGACACGGCCTGTACCGAGTGCCATGCGGCGATGCCACACCATGTGGCTGACCCAACGCAGATGCATGCGGCGGGAATGGAGGCCGGGCGTTGCGCGGGCTGTCACCTTGAGCATGAGGGGCCGGATGGCAACATCCTGGCGCACCCCGCCGTCTGTACGGATTGCCATGGGCAGATCGCGGAGGCCCTGCCGGCATCCGGGCAGACCAATGTGACCGACTTCGTTGCGGCGCACCCGAAATTTTCACCGATGATCTGGCAGGTCAACGCTAGCGGTGTCCGCGAGGAGGCATCCACACCGTGGGAGCCCCAACTGCAGGAGGCCTCCGCCCTGGTGTTTCCGCATGACCTGCACATGGACCCGGACGGCGTTGATGACCGCCGCGGCAACGCGCAGGTGCTGGAGTGCGCTAGCTGCCATGTCTACGAGCAGGGGGAGGTGTCCTTTGCGCCCGTCGCCTTCGAACCCCACTGCCAGGATTGCCATAGCCTCGAATTCGATCCGCTAGCGCCAGGCCGGGAGCTGCCGCATGGCAGCACGGATGCCGTCGTGCAGGATTTACGCGGCTACTACGCTCGCGCCGTGCTGGAAGGACGCACGTTTGAAGAGATGGCGACGCCGGGCGGCCCGCGGGGGCGCGGGCGCAGCACCGCGGTCAACCGTCCGACGGGATCCCCGCAGGAGGTGGCCGAATCCGTCGCGATGACCTTCGCGGAGGAGGCCATGCGCATCCGGCTCTGTGCCAAATGCCATCTGGTTGAACCCAACCCGGCGCGTGATGCGGGCTGGGATGTCACGCCCTTCCAGCAACGCACGGTCTGGATGACCGCCGCGCGCTTTGATCATAGCCGCCACCAGGCAACCGGGTGCGGCAGCTGCCATGCCGCCGAGAGCTCGGCATCGGCTGACGACGTGTTGATGCCCGGCAAGGCCAGTTGCGAGAACTGCCACGGTGGCAACACCGGCGGCGCCGAGCGCATCGCGTCGACGTGCATCATGTGTCATGGCTTTCATGAAGTGGATGAAACGCCGTGGCTCGGCTATGCCCACACGTTGGCAGACGTGACGAAAGCTGCGAGCATAGAGTCGGACGGTAAAGACAAGCCCCCGAACGCGCCGGACGATTAGGCGCGAATCGGGGAAGACGCAAGGGACACTACGGGGGCGTAGGGGTATGCGAAAACAGGGGTGGACGGGCGCGATGCTCGTTGCGGGGGTGACCGCCGCGGTGCTGATCAGTACCGGTTGTGAGGGCGACAGACGTAGCTTCCTCGGCACGGGTGTGGGTATCGGCCCTTGTGCCGGAGATTGCAATCAGGCCTTTCTTGATCAGGCGAACGTGGACGCGGTTCGGTTGCTGGCGTCAGAGGTCGAGCAAATCCTGGCTCAGGCTGCCGCGGAAGCGCAGGCGCAGGGCGCCCCGGCAACCGTCGCGGTTGTTGATCGCGTCGGCAACGTGCTCGGCATCTATCAGATGGACGACGCCCCTGAGCTGATGCTGGTATCGACCAGCGCCCCCAATGGCGTTGTACGCACTGCGCCTGACCGTGCACTGGATCTGGATGCGGGTGAGGTCAATGCACTGACAGCACAGGGTCGGCAGGTACGCACCGGCCTCGAAGAGCTACAGGTGCCGAGTACGCTCGGGGCCGTGGCCAAGGCCATTTCGGGCGCGTACCTGTCGTCCGAGGGCAACGCCTTCGGGACGCGCACCGCCAACCAGATCGTGCAGGAGCATTTCAACCCGGGGGAGTTCGAGCAGCCGGGTGGCCCGCTGTTCGGGGTGCAGTTCAGTCAGCTGGCCTGCTCGGATCTGGCCCGTCGGGAAAGTGACGGCGCTCATGGGCCGAAGCGCTCACCGCTGGGTCTCTCCGCCGATCCGGGCGGCTTGCCGCTGTACAAGAATGGCGTCGTGGTGGGCGGCATCGGGGTTATCGCCGACGGCATCTACGGTATCGACCCGGTGGTGACCGACACCGATCGCGACCTCGACGAGATCATCGCCATCGCGGGGACCGCGTTTTTTGCGGCCCCACGCGACCGTCGCGGCGATCGCATCACCGTGGAAGGCAAGAACTTCCGCTTTACGGATGTGGATTTCGAAGCCACCCGGACGGCCGGCAACGGTCCGGCATCGCTGGCGGGGCTGCCCGGGCGACTGGTCAGCTTGCGCCGCTATACCGACCAGATCGGCCCAAACATCCGTCCCGGCGTAGCCTTTGGCACGCCGGCTTCGGGCTTTGTGCCGTCCACCGACCCCGCCTTTGATGGGTTGAACGCCTTTGAACTGGTTGAGCCGGCGCCCGCAGGGTTGCCGGCGACGCAGCGACGCTTTCCGCCCCGGGCCGGCACGGATGCGCCGCGGGCAAGCGACGGGGTCACCACGGCAGCACCTTTGAGTGCTACGGAAGTGGAAGCCATTCTGCGCAATGCGGTCCGGGTCGCCCGCCAGGGTCGGGCGCAGATTCGCCGTCCCGTGGGTGCACAAATTCATGTGACCGTATCGGTTGTCGATACCGAGGGCGCCGTTCTGGGCATTTTGCGCACGCATGACGGGCCGGTGTTCGGCACCGATGTGTCCTTGCAGAAAGCACGCACCGCGGCATTCTTCTCGCGACCGGACGCCGCACAGCAACTGGCCGCTGCCGGGCAGGTGACCTATCTTGATTCGCGTCCGCAGGAGCCGGTTATCACGGACTTGTTCCAGGCGCGTGATGTCAATGGTGACGGCGTCGCCAATGCCGACGACTCGGTCGCCTTCGACCGGTATCTGGCGGCAGTGCAGAGTCTGTTCGGCAATGACGCGCTGACCGGCCAGGTGGCTTTTGCCGACCGCTCCGGGGGTAACCTGTCGCGGCCGTTCTTCCCGGACGGTGTCCGCGGTAACCCCCCCGGGCCGTTATCCAAGCCGTTTGCGCAGTGGTCGCCCTTCTCGACGGGGCTCCAGCTGGATCTGGTCTACGAGAACATCGCGCAACATGTGGCATCCACCCTGCCGGATATTTCCGGCGTGCCTGACGTGCGGGTGGGCTGCGGTGGTCCGCCGAACCCGGCCGTCGCCGCCGTACTGCCCTTTGCCACCACGGTGCCGCGTGTGCTCAACAACGGCCTGCAAATTTTCCCCGGATCCGTGCCGATCTATCGCAATGTCAATGGCACGCCGGTACTTGTCGGTGCCATCGGAGTCTCCGGTGATGGCGTTGACCAGGACGACATGGTGGCGTTCCTGGGCGTGAACAACGCGAGCCGCGAGCTGGGGGGATCCATCATCAACGCGCCGGTGGCCATCCGCGCCGACAACCTGGTCGCCAACAACGTGCGCTTGCGCTATGTGCAGTGCCCGCAGGCGCCGCAGGCACCCAACCCGCCGGCCGATATTGCGTCCGCGCTGTTCCCGGTCTTTCCCAGTTCCGATGATCGTGTGTGTGAGGGGCTTTGAGATGAGCAATGTCACCAGAGCATCCGCGCTGTTGCTGACAGCCCTTCTTGCACTGCCGGCTGCGGTGGCTGCCGCGGCGGCAGAGGGCCCCGGCGCAACAGACTTCCAACCCATCGACGTCGCCCAGGCCGATGCCACCGATGCTGTACCAGTTCCGCAACGGCGCGGACGATCGCGCTCCGCCGGTGAGCGGGATGTGGCGCCGCCCAGCCCGGCCGTTCGCCGCGGCAGGGCGCGTTCCACCGATGACCAGCCCGGCCAGCAGCGCCCCATCACAACCGCGCCGCGCGGTGGTCGCAGTGGCATTCCCGCCTCGCCAGCCGAGCCTTTCGATCCCAACCGCAAGTCAGGTCTGCGCGCCGTGGCGCCGATTGATGACGCAAACAAGCCCGAATACTCCCGCGTCGGTGACCGCTGGAAACTGGCCGAGGACCTGGGCATCAATCAGTACCCCTGGTATGACCCGTACAACGTCAACGTCATCAAGGGTGACCGGCCCATTCATGGCGAGGACTGGTTCTTCCAGCTCAATCTGATTTCGGACACGATCTTCGAGCCGCGCAGCCTGCCTGTGCCCGTGGGGAATCAGACCACCGATCAGCCGGGCGGCCTCGGTGTTTTCGGCAGTGGCGATCAGTTTGTGTTCAATCAGAACCTCATCGTCGGGCTGGTCTACGTGAAGGGCAATACAACCTTCAAGCCACCGGATCACGAGTTCCGATTGACGCCGGTCATCAATTACAACTACGTGTCGACCGATGAGCGCCGTCTGCTGCGGATCGACCCGCGCGAGGGCAC
Organism: Oceanococcaceae bacterium; assembly: GCA_039768115.1. Taxonomy (GTDB): domain Bacteria; phylum Pseudomonadota; class Gammaproteobacteria; order Nevskiales; family Oceanococcaceae; genus MS8. Next base: position 1,373 of record JBDNBC010000258.1, on the reverse strand, counting down.
ATCACGCACCGATTCGCAGGTGTTGCTGCAGGAAGCCTTTTACGATTATCACATCCGTAATGTGTCGGATCGCTACGACTTCGACAGCATCCGCATTGGCATCCAGCCGTTCTCCAGTGATTTTCGCGGCTTTCTGTTCCAGGATCTGCAGCTCGGCGTGCGCCTGTTCGGCACCCGGGACAACAATATTTTCCAGTACAACCTCGCGTACTTCCGGCGCCTCGAGAAAGACATCAACTCCGGCCTGAACGATATCCGGCAGGACATTCGTGCCGACGATGTACTGATTGCCAACGTCTTCTGGCAGGATTTTCCGCAGCTCGGCTTCATCAGCCAGTTGACCGCCATCTACAACCGCAACCGGGAGGGTGATGAGGGCAGCAAGTTCGATGAGAACGGGTTCATCCAGCGTCCTGCGTCGCTCGGCAATGAGAAGCCGCGCAACTACGATGTGGTGTACCTGGGCTACAACGGCGATGGTCATTTCGGGCGATTGAACCTGACGGTGTCGGCCTATTACGCCTTCGGTAATGAAGACGCGCAGACCTTTGTGAACCGTGAGGCGGACATCTCGGCGGGGTTCCTGGCCTTTGAGGCGGGGGCTGATTTCGACTGGGTGCGTCTGCGGGTGTCCGGGGTGTATGCCACGGCTGATGAAGATCCCTTCGACGACGTGTCGACCGGCTTCGATGCGATTTTCGAGAACCCGATCATCGCCGGATTTGACACCAACTACTGGACCCACCAGCCCGTGCCGCTGGTTGCCGGTGGCGGCGTTACGATCACCCCGCGCAACGGCATGCTCAACAGCTTGCGTTCGTCCAAGGAAAACGGGCAGTCGAATTTCTCCAACCCGGGCACGGCCCTGCTCGGGGTGGGCCTGGATCTGGATGTCACGCCGCAGTCGCGCATTTCCCTGAATGCGAATTATCTGGGTTTTGTTGATACGACCACGCTGGAAGTGGCACGCAACCAGTCGGACATTGCCAGCGATATTGGTCTCGATCTTTCGGTCGGCTGGACCTGGCGGCCGTTCTTTTCCCAGAACATCGTCTGGCGCTTGTCCGGGGCCGTGCTGCTGCCGGGGCAGGGCATGGATGATCTGTTCCCGAACGAGAGCAGTTTCTACTCGATCTTCGGCAACCTCGTACTGGCCTTTTGAGGCAGGACCGCGTTATGAACATTGCAACTATCCGTACCGCCATGCCGATGTGGAATCAACTGATTGCGGTGAGCCTCGCCATGGCTGCCGTGCTTCTGCCGCCGGCGGTACTCGCCGCCGCAGGGGAGAAGCCCGTTGATCGCGACTACGTGACGGCCAGCTTTGCGCCGGCCAAGCAGACCTGGGCGCAGGCCGATGCCAAAAGCGCCGG
>JBDNBC010000257.1:0-8388 GCA_039768115.1 Oceanococcaceae bacterium | reverse complement strand
GCCGTATCACGCCGGCAGGAGTGCGGCGGATCGACAGCGCCATCAGCACCGCTTTCTCAATGACGACGGCGTGGTCATGGTGGCGACCGTGGCTTTTGGCATGGGCATCGACAAACCCGATGTGCGTTTCGTCGCACACGCGGACATGCCGTCATCCATCGAAGCGTATTACCAGGAGACCGGCCGTGCGGGACGCGATGGGGACCCGGCCCGAGCGCTGATGCTGTTTGGTCTGCAGGATGTGGTGCGGCGCCGACAGATGCTTGAGACCGGGAGTGCCGACGCGCCCGAGGCGCACCAGCGCCGGGAGCGCTACAAGCTGGACACCCTGCTCGGCCTCGCCGAACTGGCCAGCTGCCGCCGGCAGGCGCTGCTGAGTTATTTCGGTGACACGCTGCCGGTGCCGTGCGGACATTGCGACAACTGCGACATCCCTCCGCAGACCTTTGACGGCACCACACACGCCCAGAAAGCCCTGTCGGCCGTGGCGCGCACCGGTCAGCGCTTTGGTGCGGCCCATGTCATCGATGTGCTGCGTGGTGCCGACACCGAAAAGGTCCGGCGCTTTGGTCACGATCAGTTGCCTACCTGTGGCGTGGGGAAAGATCTCGACGCCGTGGCGTGGCAGGCCGTACTTCGCCAGTTGATTGCCCAGGGCCTGCTGGCGGTGGATGTGGAAGGGCACGGCGCATTGCATCTGACGGCCTCGGCGGCCCCTGTGCTGCGAGGTGAGGCCACCGTGCAGTTACGCGAATTGCCGCGCAAGGGTGGCACATCCTCACGGACGACCCGATCCCGCGCGATCGTCGATTTGCCCGTCGAAGACCAGCCGCTGTTCGACGCACTGCGCGCCTGGCGCAAGGAGGCTGCGGGGACCCTCGGCGTCCCGCCATATGTGATTTTTCACGATGCCACGTTGCGCGCTCTGGCGCAGCATCGGCCGGCCACGGCGCAGGATCTGGAAGCAGTTCCGGGCATTGGTCAGCGCAAAATCGAAGATTACGGCGATGAGGTGCTCGACGTCATTGCCGACTATTGATCCCACTCGCTGCGTCGCCGCGTAGGAAAACGGAGCGCTCCAGCGGTCTTCAGCGCCGCAGGCGTACCGCCAGCACGCTGCTGCCCACCACCAGGGCCGCACCGAAGAAGCTCATTGCGCCCAGGGTTTCGTCCCAGAACAGCCAGCCAATGATCATCGAGAACACCACCACCAGGTAGTTCAGGGGCGCGGCCTGTGCCGCGGGAATGAGCGCGTATGCGCGGGTCAGCGAGATCTGCGCCACGGTGGCGAACAGGCCCACGCCGAGCATGAGCAGCCAGGCCCGCAGCGAAGGCGCTTCCCAGAACCACCAGGCGGGCAGGGCGGTGAGGAGGACCGAAAACACCCCGAACCAGAACACGATGCGCGGCGCCGGCTCGGTGGCGGATAACTTGCGAATGGTGACGAACGCCCATCCGGCGAACACCCCAGCCATCACGGCGATCAGCGATACCGGAGTGATCACGCCGGTGCCCTGCGGCTGAACAATAAAGCCCACGCCTACGAGCCCGAGCAGAACCAGCGGGCCGATGCCACGAGCCGGACGCTCCTTGAGCCAGAGCCACGCAATTAACGGCACATACAACGGTGCGGCATAGTTCAGCAACATCGCTTCAGCCAGTGGTATGCGCGCGATGGCGAAGAAAAAGCTGTACATCGCGACCAGGCCCACTACCGTGCGCAGCAGATGCAGACCGGGACGCGTGGTTTTCAGCTCCTGCCAGGGCGCGCGTGCCAGCACCGGCAGCAAAAACACCAGACCAAACAGATTGCGCAGGAAGGTGATGACCGGCGTCGACAGTTCGGTCGCGGCCAGCTTGATCAGCGCCCCCATAATCGAAAATCCCAAGGCGGCAACGATGGCATGGCGTACGCCGAGGGGGATGTTGGTTTCCTGCATGCCCCATTATCCGTGGCCACGCCTACAATTAGGGCACTCGCGTAATTTTTTCGGACGTTTTCATGCAGGCACGCCATTCCGTCATCATGCTGGTCGAGGACAGCGCGGCCGACGTCGCGCTGGCCCGCGAGATTTTCAAGGAGGGCGGGTTGAGTTTTGACCTGCAGGTCGCCGGGGATGGCATCGCCGCACTGGAGATGCTGCGCAAGGAAGGCCCGCACGCCGACCTGCCGCTGCCGGATTTCATCCTGCTGGACCTCAACATGCCGCGCATGGATGGCCGCGAGTTTCTATCGATCGTGAAGGCCGACGCCAAACTCAAGCGCATTCCGGTACTCATCATGAGTACCTCCGACGCGCCCCGCGATGTGCTGACCTGCTATGAACTGCAGGCCAATGCCTACATCGCCAAGCCGCTCGATATCGATGACTTCATCGCACTGGTCGAATCGATCCGCGACTTCTGGTGCAAGTTCGCGCTGGTGCCACCCAAATCATGACCATCGCCATGAGTCCGGCCTTGCTGCAGCTGATGGCCGGTGTTTACGGCTTTCTCGCCGTAGCGCTGGGTGCCTTTGCTGCGCACGGCCTCAAATCGCGGCTTGATGCCTATGCGTTGGACATCATGGCCACCGCCACGCAGTACGCACTGCTGCACGCTGTCGTGTTGCTGGCACTGTCGCTGGCGCCGGCCGACAACCGCTGGCTGGGCTGGGCCGGCATGGCTTTTGTTTGCGGCACGTTTGTCTTTTCCGGCAGCCTCTATGCGCTTGCCCTGAGCGGGGTGCGCGCCCTGGGCGCCATGACCCCGATTGGCGGTTTGCTGCTGCTCATCGGCTGGGGCTTGCTGATCGTAGGCGCGGCGATACGGCTCACTCGCTAACGATTCGTCTGCCAGCCCGGCGGGAACGAGGGCCGCGTATTTGCCCCGCTCCCGGGCCCACCGCGCAGGGTCCGCACGGTGGGCTACCCGATCATCGCCGCCATTTTCGCCTGTTGCTCGCGCAGGGCGGTCAGGCTGGATTCCTGCTCGGCGGCGAGGCTGCGTGCGCCGTCGACGACCGCAGACGGGGCGCGCTCGGTAAACCCGGGATTGGACAGCTTGGCCTGCGTGGCGGAGTAATCCTTTTCCAGTTTGGCGATGGCTTTGTCCAGCCGGGCCAGCTCGGCCGCGGGGTCGATGAGGCCGGCCAGGGGGACGCGCACATCCATGCCGCCGGCGCGCGCCAATGCCGATTCGGGTGCAGCGGAATCGGCCTGAAGTACCGCAACCGACTCGACCCGTCCGAGTTCGGTTACCCACGGGCGCAGCGCGCCCAGATGGGCGGCATCGGCGTCACTCAAGCCTTGCAGCAATAGCGGAATAGGCTTGCTTGGGGCGATGTCCATCTCGCCGCGAATCTGGCGAACGCCGAGCAACAGCTGCTGCAGCCACTCGATTTGCGCTTCTGCAACGGAATCGCGGCGTGCGTCATCGGCCACCGGCCACGGCCGACGGCAAATGGATTGTGCGTCGGCCACGCCGGCATGGCGGGCCACACGCTGCCAGATCTCCTCGGTGATGAAGGGCATGATGGGATGCAGCAGACGTAGCAACGTTTCCAGCCCGCGCGCCAGGGTGCGACGGGTGCCGTTGGCATGGGCCGGCGAGGGCGCGTTGCGGATGCTGATTTTCGCCAGCTCCAGATACCAGTCGCACCACTGGTTCCAGACGAATTCGTGGAGTGTGTTGGCGGCCAGGTCAAAGCGGTAGTTACGGATATTCCGGGTGACTTGCTCTTCCACGGCCTGCAGCCGCGAGATGATCCAGCGCTCGGCTACGCCGTGCTCGACGGCGCCACCGTCATCATGCCAGCCCTCCAATTGCATCATGACGAAGCGTGAGGCGTTCCACAGCTTGTTACAGAAGTTTTTGTAGCCGGCGAGGCGCTGCGGGTCGAAGCGTATATCGCGGCCGGTCGAGGCCAGCGCAGCAAAATAGAAGCGCAGCGCGTCCGTGCCATGCGGCGGGATGCCCTCGGGAAAATCGCGGCGGGTGTCGCTGGCGATCTTCTCAGCCAGCTGCGGCTGCATCAGTCCGGTCGTGCGCTTGGCGAGCAAATCGTCCAGTGCAATGCCGTCAACAATGTCGAGAGGGTCGATGACATTGCCCTTGGATTTCGACATCTTCTGCCCGGCGGCATCGCGCACCAGACCGTGTACGTAAACCTCGCGGAAGGGCACTTCGCCGGTGAACTTCAGCCCCATCATGATCATCCGCGCGACCCAGAAGAAGATGATGTCGAAGCCCGTAACCAGAACACTGGTGGGGTAGTACAGCTTCAGCTCCGGCGTCTGATCCGGCCAGCCCAGCGTCGAGAAAGGCCACAGTGCGGAGGAGAACCAGGTGTCGAGCACGTCGTCGTCCTGACGCAGCGCGACTTCCGGCCCCAGCTTGTGGTTGCCCCGGACCTCGGCCTCGTCTCGGCCGACAAAGATATTGCCGTCGTCATCGAACCAGGCCGGGATACGATGCCCCCACCAGATCTGCCGCGAAATGCACCAGTCCTGGATGTTGCGCATCCATTCGAAATAGGTTTTCGACCAGTTCTCGGGCACGAATTTGATCTGCCCGTTTTCCACCGCTTCGATGGCGGGCTTGGCCAATACATCGGCCTTCACGAACCATTGGTCGGTGAGAAACGGCTCAAGCACCTGCCCGGTGCGGTCGCCGCGCGGCACCATCAGGGTGTGATCCTTGATCTCGCCCAGCAGCCCCAGCGCCTGCAGCTCGGCGAGAACCTGTTCGCGGGCGGCAAAACGGTCGAGCCCGCGGTAGGGCGCCGGCACGTTGTCGTTCAGTGTTGCATCCGGATTGAGGATGTTGTGCAGCGGCAGGTTGTGGCGCTGGCCGATGGCGTAGTCGTTGAAGTCATGCGCCGGGGTGATCTTTACGCAGCCGGTGCCGAAGTCGCGCTCCACATAGTCATCGGCGATGACGGGAATCTCGCGACCCACCAGCGGCAACGTGATCATCTGCCCGATCAGATGCGCGTAGCGCTCATCCTCCGGATGCACTGCGACTGCGGCATCGCCGAGCATGGTTTCGGGGCGGGTGGTGGCGACCGTGAGGTGCCCGCTGCCATCGCTCAGGGGGTAGCGGAAGTGCCAGAGCTTGCCCTGTTCTTCGCGCGATTCGACTTCCAGATCCGACACCGCGGTTTGCAGCACCGGGTCCCAGTTCACCAGGCGCTGGCCGCGGTAGATCAGGCCCTCGTCGTACAACCGCACGAAGACCTCGGTGACCGCCTTGGACAGGCCTTCATCCATCGTGAAGCGCTCCCGCGACCAGTCCACCGAGGCGCCCATCCGCCGCAACTGGCGGGTGATGTTGCCGCCGGACTCGTGCTTCCACTCCCAGATGCGATCGATAAAGGCCTCGCGGCCAATGTCGTGGCGCGAGGTGCCCTCCGCCGCGAGCTTGCGCTCGACAACCATCTGCGTGGCGATGCCCGCATGGTCGGTGCCGGGTTGCCACAGGGTGGCGTGGCCCTGCATGCGGTGGAAACGGGTCAGCGAATCCATGATCGTGTCCTGGAAGGCGTGGCCCATGTGCAGGCTGCCGGTCACGTTCGGCGGCGGGATCATGATGCAGAAGGGGTCACCCTCGCGGCCGGCGGCGAACACGCCGCGGGCTTCCCACTCTTCATACCAGCGGGTTTCAATCGCGCTCGGGTTGTAATGCTTGTCCATGGCGTCCGGTAACAGCGAGCCGGCGCACAGGCAGGGTGTCTGCGCGGCGGGTCGATAGCGAATGGGGAAGTGTGAAATTATAGGCGGGTGAATCGGCTCTGTATGGAGGGGCTTCCCATGCGTCAATTTGTTTTCCCCGGTATGACCCTGTTGGGCAGTCTTGTGCTGCTGGGTTGCAGCAACAGTTCGGTGTTTGATCCGGTGGATCCCGGCCCGACCGACCCCACTCCGCGATTCACCACCAAGGAGCAGCAAACGCTGCAGACCTTCGCCAGTTGTGCGGATTTCAAAACCTACGTCAGCGACGCGCTGACGCTGGAATACACCACCGGCTACTGGGCCGGTGTCCCGTGCTGGAGCTGCGATACCGCCATAGAGCCGATTGGCGCCCCCACGCGGGTGCCGCCGCCCCAGGCCTTTGCTGAAGACGGTGACCTGACGGCCAGTCCATCGCCGCCCGCACCGGCCGCGCCCGAGATGGCCGGTGACGAGGCCGGCCGTGTCAACGACACCAATACACAGGAGTCCGGTGTCGACGAGGCCGACCGCGTCGAGGCCCGCAGTGACGGCAACTTGATGTTTTTCCTCGCCAACGATGGCGGGCAGCCGTCGGAAGTCGTGGTGATTGATACATCGGAGCCGGACAGCACCCGTGTTATTGCGCGTATCGCGCTGGACGCTGAGCGATTCTTCAGTGGTCTGTACTACGACGAGCCCAACGAGCGCTTGGTCGTGGTCAGTGCCGGCGGGTATTTCTTTCCGCTGAGCGGCGGGGATCTGGCCATCGCGCCGGGTCTGCCCCCCGTCATCGGCTCGGTGATTCAAGCCTTCGACGTCAGTGACCCGGCGAATCCACAGTCTCTGGGGCGTTTCGAGACCGACGCGCAGATCATTTCCAGCCGGCGAATTGACGATCGCCTGCATGTGGTTAGCCAGTTCGGCATTCCGCTGCCGGCGAACCTCAGCAACGACAGCACCTTTTTTGATCTGGTCTATGACGACTACTTCCGCGCCTTGCAATCTGGCAACGAGGACGACATTGCGCGTCTGCGAGCCGAGATCGCCAGTCGTATCCGCACCGCCGTTGATGCCACCGATGTGGCCGCGCTGCTGCCGCGCAACAGTCACGGCGATGCCGCGGGGGACATGCTGGCCTGCGACAACGTCTATGCGCCCGATGTCGAGCAGCGACTGGGCCTGATCCAGGTCAGCAGTATGGATACCGACCTTGCGGCATCCACCCACGCTGGCCTGATTAATAATGGCTGGAACGTCTATACCAGCGTCAACAATCTCTATATCACCCAGTCCAGCAGCGGCTGGTGGTTCGACCAGGCGCAGGCCCAGCAAACCGCGATTCACCGCATGGAGCTGAGCGCGGATGCGGCGCCGATCTACCGGGGGAGCGGCGTGGTGGATGGCTGGGCGCATAATCCTTATCAGTTCTCTGAGCACGATGGGCACTTGCGCGTGGCCACCACGCTGCAGGGCCCGGCTTTCCTTCCGCCCGATCAGCCGGTTCGACTGACCAACAAGGTCAGCGTGCTGGCGCTGGCCGATGACGGCTTGAACCTAACCGGCGAAACGCCAACATTTGGTCCCGAAGAGGACATTCGTTCCGCCCGTTTTCTGGGGGAGCGCGGTTTTGTCGTCACTTTCCGCCAGATTGATCCTCTGTTTGCGCTGGATCTGGCCGACCCGACAGCGCCCCAAGTCGTGGGCGAAATTGAGATCCCCGGCTTTTCCAGCTATATCCATCCACTGGGTCCGGACCAGTTGCTGACCATCGGCCCGGCTGGCAATGCTGACAACACTGGCATCGACAACACCTTCCAGTTGCAGATTTTCAGCATCGACGGGGCGTTCGATGACGACCCCAATACCGGCATCACCCAGGACGCGGTCGAGCGAATTGACATCACTGTCGATGAGTACGCGTTCAGCCTGGCGCAAAGTGAACCGCTGGCCTTCAACTTCTTGGCGTCGGCGAATGACCCGGCCGTGGGCACCCTGAGCATTCCGGTGCAGATTGGCTCGCCGCAGCCGGAACGTGCCTTCAGTGGATTCTTCACCTACACCATCGATGGCCCGGCGGCGGCTATTTCCCGCCTGCTGCAGATGGATCATGCGCAGCGCATCGACGGGCAGGGCAGCAGCTGCCCGGACGATCGCACGCCGCCACCTGACGGTGCCAACGCACCGACATGCAGCGGTTTCGCGCCGGTGATCTGGAATGAGCCGCTGCGCACCAAGATCGTCGAGCGGGGACTGCTGCCCGGTGTCGATCAGCAGCGGTTCTTTTTCAGCTTCAGCAGCCGGATACTGCGGGTGGACACGCCGGACCCGCTGCCGCCGCTACCGCTGGGTGACGGGGATACAACCGTCACGCAACTGCCGCTGCGTGACGCCTCTTAGATACGAATTAGCTACCGCGAGCACGATCCCATGAATCTTGAGAAAGTCCTGTTCGGGTTTTTCGTCCTGCTGGCCCTGACATTGAACGCCGGATTCGCTTACGGCGATATCGATGTGGCGGCCCATCATCATGTCTGGGAGTTGTTTGCGGCGTTAACCGTGTCGATGATTGCCACGGTCATGAAATTTGGGGACCGCTCGCATCTGGGCGCGGTATTGCTCGCCAGCTCGTTGGTGGCTGACCTGCACTTGCTGGCCGCGGCCATCTACTGGGGGGTCAGCAGTCAGGTTCACGGCATGG
>JBDNBC010000256.1:0-8087 GCA_039768115.1 Oceanococcaceae bacterium | reverse complement strand
TGCAGCCCTTGATCAGGGAGAGGTCGGCGTCCTTGTCGTAATACACATTCAGGCTCATGAAATCGTTTCCAGTCGGGACAAGAAAAAAGAATCAGGGGGTTTGCAGGGCTGTGGGGCCGGTGGCAATTGCCGCGGCGCCCGAGCGCACCAGTTCGAGCAGGCGGGCGTTGTGCGTAAATCGCCCGATCGCGTCATCCACTTCACCCACGGCACCGGCCATTTCAATGGTGTAGCTGTTGGGTGAGTCATCGAGGACCTGTCCACCCAGGGTCCGCACCAGTGCGGCCATGGCCGGTACGGCATCGGCGTCGAGCTCGAGCTTGATCAGCGCAACTTCCCGCTCGATGTGTGCGCCTTCGGTCAGGTCGGCCAGATCCACCACATCGACCAGCTTGGGCAGCTGCTTGTTGATCTGATCGATCACGTCGTCAGGGCCAGCCGTCACCATGGTCAGGCGCGACACGGTCGGGTCCTGGGTCGGGGCCACGGTCAGCGATTCGATGTTGTAGCCGCGCGCCGAAAACAGGCCGGCGACACGCGAAAGCGCGCCAGACTCGTTGGCCAACAGAATAGAGATGATGTGCCGCATGAAAACTGCGCGTGCCACGCCCTGAAAAGAAAAACGCCTCCCGAAGGAGGTGCGTCAAACCCCGCATGACGGGGCAAGTTGACTCCCAAAAATAGCGCACCACCCCCATGCGCGCAAGGAACACGCGACAGGCAAGGCAGATCAAGCCCCCGATTGCGCTATTATCGCGCGCCCTACCGCGCCTTCACGGGCCGGGATAATCGCTTCAGGAATGCCCCTTCTCATGACCTCGGATCACACCCAGACCCATCTCCCCCCCCATGCGCGTGCCGGCGAGCACATGAGCGGTGCGGACGTGATCGTGCAGGTCCTGGCCGATGAAGGTGTCGACACAATTTTCGGCTACTCCGGTGGCGCGATCCTCCCGACCTACGACGCCGTGTTCCGCTTCAACCAGCTGCAGGAGCAGGACGGCAAGCCGGCTCCGATGCCGCTGATCGTGCCTGCCAACGAGCAGGGCGCCGCATTCATGGCGGCCGGCTACGCGCGGGCCAGTGGCCGCGTCGGCGTGTGCCTGGTGACCTCCGGACCCGGCGCCACCAACACTGTGACGCCTGTTCGCGACTGCATGGCGGATTCGATTCCGATCGTGGTGCTGTGCGGCCAGGTGCCCACGGCCGCCATCGGCACCGACGGTTTTCAGGAGGCGCCGGTGACCAACATCATGGGCGCGGCCGCCAAGCACGTGTTTCTGGTCACCAAGCCGGAACTGCTCGAAGCGACGATTCGCACGGCCTTCGAAATCGCCCGCACCGGTCGTCCGGGGCCCGTCGTCGTGGACATTCCCAAGGACGTGCAGAACTGGGAAGGCCCGTTCAGCGGCCGTGCCACCCTGCCCGTTCCGGGCTATCGTCAGCGGATGGCCGCGGTCAGCAAGAGCCGCCTGTCGCAGCTGCAATGCGTGCGCTTCTTCGACCTGCTGAAAGGCGCCCGGCGACCGCTGATCTACGCCGGTGGCGGCGTGATCCATGCCGAAGCCGCCGAGTCCCTGCGCGCCTTCGCCCAGCACTACGGCATTCCGGTGACGTCGACACTGATGGGTCTGGGTGCTTACGACACGCGCGACCCGATGTCGCTGCACATGCTCGGCATGCACGGCACTGCCGCCGCCAACTACGCCGTGGACGACTGTGATTTCCTGATAGCGGTCGGCGCGCGCTTCGATGACCGCGTGGCCGGGGTGCCGGCGAAGTTCGCGCCCCAGGCCAAAGCGATCGCGCACTTCGATATCGACATTTCGGAGATCAATAAGGTCAAGCGGGCACACTGGCACTATGTCGGGCTGCTCGCCCCGGCCCTCAAGACGCTGCTGAAACACGGACAGGAAAACGTTCCGCCGCAGGATCTCACGCCCTGGCGCGAGCACATTCGCGACCTGAAAGCGACCTACGGGCTCAACTTCGACCGTGAATCGGAGACGATCCAGCCCATGCAGGTCATCGAGGAGATCAACAAGATCACCCAGGGTCAGGCCATCATCGCCACCGGCGTGGGGCAGCATCAGATGTGGGCAGCACAGTATTTCGACTTCGCCGAACCGCGCCTATGGTTGACCAGCGGCTCGATGGGGACGATGGGCTTTGGCCTGCCCGCCGCGGTCGGCGCGCAGTTCGCCTGCCCCGAGAAACTGGTCATCGATATTGACGGCGATGCCTCCATCCGCATGAACCTCGGCGAGCTGGAAACCGTCACCACCTACAAGCTGCCGGTTAAAGTCGTGGTGCTGAACAACTACGGCGATGGCATGGTGCGGCAGTGGCAGAAACTGTTCTTCAAAGGCCGCATGTCCGCATCGGACAAGTCGCTGCATTCCAAGGATTTCATCAAGGCTGCCGAGGCCGATGGCTTCCAGTTCGCGCGTCGGGTCACGAGCAAGACCGACCTGCCCTCGGCTATCGCCGATTTCATCGCTTTTGACGGCCCGTCCTTCCTGGAAGTCATCATCGATCCGGATGCCGGCGTGTACCCGATGGTCGGCCCGGGCATGAGCTATGCGCAGATGATCACCGGCGACCACATCCCGACCCGCAACGCCAACGGCCAGCCGCTGGTGCCCGACAAGTCGGACATGTACTAAACGCGACCGGCGCGGGCGCGGCGGGCGCGAAAGAACGCGCGCAGCGCAGCGCCGCACTCGTCGCCCAGGACGCCGCCATCAACCTGCGGCTGGTGATTGAGACGCGAGCGAATCAGCACGTCGCTGTGCGAACCGGCGGCTCCGGCCTTGGGATCAAATGCGCCGTATACCACGCGTGCCACCCGGGCGTGGATGATGGCACCGGCGCACATCACGCACGGCTCCAGGGTGACGTACAACGTCGAGCCCGGTATGCGGTAGTTCTGCACGCGTTTGCCGGCACGGCGCAGGCAATCAATCTCGGCATGCGCCGTGGGGTCATGATGGGCGATGGGCCGGTTGTGGCCTTCGGCAATCAGCGCCTGATCGGCGCCGACCAGCACGGCGCCCACCGGCACCTCCCCTGCCACCGCTGCCGCATCCGCCAGCCGCAGCGCATGGCGCATCCAGTACTCATCGCGTGACGACAGCCCCGGCGCGGATGCCGGGGCCCGCGTGCCTGCGGCGGGCGTGGTGCTGGTCTTCACAGACACCGCCGGGGAGGAGGCGTCAGGTTCGGTCGGCATGGCGCTCATCCCGAGAGCATAGCGCCGTGCGGGCCCGCCTGTTACGGCTTACAAGCGCTCCAGCCGCAGCGGCAGGCGATCCGCGGGAATCGGCAGGCTGGTGAAGTCCTGGCGCATTTCATAGCCGGGCTTCACCTGCCAGCGAAAGCGCAACAGAAGCTGATGGAGGATGGCCTTGACCTCCATTTCGCCGAAAAACAGGCCGATGCACTTGTGCGCTCCGCCGCCAAACGGCAACCACTTGAATGGATGCGCACGGTCCTCCGCCCGGCCTTCGGCGAAGCGCTCGGGGTCGAAGCGCTCGGGATCCATCCACAGATGCGGCGCGGTATGGGTAAACCAGGGGCTGATGCTGACAAACGTGCCTTTGGGGATATGGAAGCCTTTGTATTCAATGTCGCAGGTGGCGCGACGCGGCAGGCCCGGCACCGGCGCGCACAGCCGCAACGCCTCTTTCATGACCCGGGCCATTGTGTCGAGTGTGGCGAGCTGGTCGAAATCCGGTTCCGCGGTATTCAGCGCCCGGCTTTCCTCGCGCAGCCGCTCCTGCCAGGCCGGCTCGCGGGCCAGCCAGTACATCATGTTGCTCAGGGTGATCGTGCTGGTGTCATGGGCGGCCATCAATACAAAAATCATGTGATTGATGACGTCCTCATCGCTGAACTGCTCGCCGGTTTCGGTGGTGGCGTGGCACAGACGCGAGAACAGGTCATCGCCGCTGCCGGCGCGCTTGTCGGCGAGCTCGCGACGGAAGAAGTCCTCGAGCACGCGACGTCCGCGAATCCCGGCCCCCCAGCGCGTGCCGGGCAACGGCAGGCGGACGATACCGGTGGCCGCCTGCACGGTATCGAGAAAGGCCTTGTTGATGGCATTGGCCTGCGCCCCCGGTGGATGCCCGACAAAGACTTCGCTGGCCAGATCCAGGGTCAGTGCTTTCAGGCGGTCAAACACCCTGACACGCCGGCCTGGCTGCCACGCATCGAGGCTGCGGGTGATGGCTGGTGACATGGCCTCCAGGTAGCTGCGCAACGCATCGCGGCTGAAGGCCCCCTGCATGATCCGCCGGTGCATGCGGTGCTCGTCGGCATCGAGCAACATCAGGCCACGATGAAAGAAGTTGGCGAGGAAATATTCCCAGGCATCGCTGGCAAAGATGTCGCCACGGTTCTGCAGCACAAACTGATTGGCTTCCGGCCCCAGCAACAGCACATAGCGCTTGCCAAAGGCTGAAAACCACGAGACTTCACCATACCGAGCGTAGCGGGCGTGGGCATAGCGGTCGGTATGGCGCAGCATTGCGAAACTGTCCCCCACCACCGGCCAGCTGCCGTCGCCGGGCACCGGCTTCAGGTGAGGAAGATGGTCGGGGGTCGGGGCGAATGCGGCGCTCATGAGTCTCCTGACACGCAACGGACGAACAACAATGGCCGCAGTCTACGGCGATCCTGACGCCTGCGAAGCGCAATTATTCATTACACAACACGCCACAGACAGTCCGATTTTGTAGTATTACGATGCGGCACTGCTCCCATAGTCGCCCTCGGCTTGCGCCTTTTCGCGTCGCTTGCACACCACTTCACGGTCCCTGTCCATGACATCTGAATTTGATTACATCATCGTCGGCGGCGGCTCCGCTGGATGCGTCCTGGCCAACCGGCTCAGCGCCGACGCCGGGAACCGGGTTCTGCTGCTGGAAGCCGGGCCGCGCGATACGCACTTCAACATCAAGTTTCCGGGCGGCATCGGCGCGCTGGTTCAGGACGACAAGCACAACTGGAAGTTCTGGACGGCACCGCAGTCGCACCTCAACAACCGGCGGATGTACTGCCCACGCGGCAAAGTGCTTGGCGGCAGCAGCGCCATCAATGCCATGTGCTATGTGCGTGGCCATGCGGCGGATTTCGACGACTGGGCGCGGGCCGGCTGCCCGGGCTGGTCATTCGATGAGGTGCTGCCCTATTTTCGCCGATCCGAAACCTTTCACCCGGACTTGCATGACCCGCTGCACGGCAACGACGGCCCGCTGCAGGTCAGTGCCCGCGTGCACCCCAATAATCCGCTGTGCGAGAGCTTCCTCCAGGCCGCCGAGCAAGCCGGGTATCGCCGCAACCCGGATCTCTGCCGCAGCGAACCGGAGGGTGTGGGGGAATATCGTGTCTATCAACGTGACGGCCAGCGCTGCAGTAATGCCGAAGCCTACCTGCGCCCCGCCGAAGCCCGGCCAAATCTGCGTATCGAGACCGGTGCTCAGGTCAGCAAGGTCACCATCACCGACGGTCGGGCCGCCGGAGTCGAATACGTACAGAGCGGGCAGCACCACCGCGCCACGGCTCGGCGCGAAATCGTTCTTGCCGCTGGCGCCCTGCAGTCGCCCCATCTGCTCATGGTGTCTGGCGTCGGGCCGGCGGCCGACCTGCAGCGCCTTGGCGTGCCGGTTCATGTTGACCGCCCCGCCGTCGGGCAGAACCTGCAGGATCACCTGGATGTCATCGTGTCGTGTGCCGCCCGCAGTCGGGACAGTTTCGCGCTAAACCCGACCTACTGGCCGCGCCTGATGAAAGCCCTGATGCTGTATCTGTCACGACGGCGCGGTTCGTTGACCACCAACATTGCTGAAGTGGGCGGTTTCGTGCGTACGGGGACGGAGGAGCCGCGGCCCGACATTCAGTGGCACTTCATGGCCAGCATCAACACCAACCATGGCTTCCACATGCGTCGCGCGTGGCGCTATGGCTATTCGGTGATGAGTTATTTCCTGCGGCCATACTCACGCGGCAGCGTACGCCTGAGCAGTGCCGACCCGCTGGCCGCGCCGGAGATTGACTTCAACTATGGCGCTGACCCGCGGGACATCGACGCCCTGGTGACAGCGATTCGGAAGACCCGCGAGGTGCTGGCCCAGCCGGCCTTTAACCCACACCGACTGGTAGAACTGGACCCCGGCCCGGATGTCATCACCGACGACGACCTGCGGGCGTGGGTGCGCGAACATGCCGAAACGGCGTATCACCCCGTGGGGACCTGCCGCATGGGCAGCGACGATGAGGCCGTGCTCGATCCGCGTCTACGCGTGCGCGGCATCGCCGGTTTGCGGGTGGCCGATGCCTCCATCATGCCGACCCTGGTCGGCGGCAACACCAATGCCGCGGCGACGATGATCGGTGAAAAGGCCGCCGCGATGATTCTGGAGGATGCGGCCTGAACTCAGCCCGGCCGCGGCGCGGGCCCTACTCCCACTCAATCGTCGCCGGCGGCTTGCCACTGACGTCGTACACCACGCGCGACACGCCCGGCACTTCGTTCACAATCCGGCGGGCGCACAGGTCCAGCAGTTCGTAGGGCAGCTGCGCCCAGTGCGCCGTCATGAAATCAATGGTTTCGACTGCGCGCAGGGCAATGACCGGCGCATAGCGACGCCCATCACCGGTCACGCCCACCGAGTTCACCGGCAACCACACGGCAAAGGCCTGCGATACCTTCTCGTACCAGCCGGCCTGGCGCAGTTCGCGGATGAAAATGTCGTCGGCACGGCGCAATGTCTCGGCGGCCTCGGCGCTCACCTCGCCGAGAATGCGCACGCCCAGCCCCGGCCCCGGGAAAGGATGGCGATGCACCAGATCATCGGGCAGGCCGAGGTCCAGGCCGATCTTGCGCACCTCGTCCTTGAACAACTCGCGCAGCGGCTCGATCAGGCGCAGCTTCATGGTCTCGGGCAGGCCACCAACGTTGTGATGCGACTTGATCACATGCGCCTTGCCGGTGCTGGCCCCGGCCGACTCGATGACATCCGGGTAAATGGTGCCCTGGGCCAGAAAATCCACATTGGGAATCTTCGCGGCCTCTTCGTCAAACACCTCAATGAACGTGCGACCAATGATCTTGCGCTTGGCTTCGGGATCAGCCACGCCGGCCAGCGCGCCGAGGAAGCGCTCACCGGCGTCGACGCGGATCACCTTGACCCCGAGGTGGTCGGCAAACAACCGCATGACCTGGTCGCCTTCGTTCAATCGCAGCAAGCCGTTGTCGACGAAAACACAGGTCAGCTGATCGCCAATGGCCTTGTGCAGCAGCGCGGCAACGACGGACGAATCCACGCCACCGGACAAGCCAAGCAGCACATGGCGATCGGCCACGTCTTCACGCACCCGCACGATGGCGTCATGGATGATGTTGCCAGCCGTCCAGGTGCCATCACAGGCGCAGATGGTGCGGACGAAGCGCTGCAGAATGCGATGCCCCTGCCGGGTGTGGGTGACCTCGGGATGAAACTGCAGGCCGAACAGCTGACGCTCGCGGTGCATCATCCCGGCCAGCGGCAAGTCCGGCGTACTGGCAATGCACTCGAAGCCGCCCGGCAACGCGATGACGCGATCGCCGTGGCTCATCCACACGTCCAGCAGCCCGTGGCCCTGATCGTTGACGCGGTCTTCGATGTCGCGCAGCAGATCGCTGTGGCCACGGGCACGCACTTCGGCATAGCCAAACTCCTGCGTGTGGCCGCCCTCGACGACGCCGCCGAAATGTCGGGTCATGGCCTGCATGCCGTAGCAGATCCCCAGCACGGGCACGTTCAGCGCAAACACGGCCGGAGACACGGCCGGCGCGTCATCCAGCGTGGTCGACTCCGGACTGCCCGAAAGGATGATGCCGCGCGGCGCAAACGCGGTGACGGCCGTTCCATCGGCATCCCACGGCAGGATTTCGCAGTACACACCGGCCTCGCGGACGCGGCGGGCAATGAGCTGGGTCAGCTGCGAACCAAAATCCAGGATCAGGATGCGGTCGGCATGAATGTCGCGCATCGGCTCAGTGATCCATACGGTAGTTGGGCGCTTCCTTGACGATGGAGACATCG
>JBDNBC010000255.1:0-17289 GCA_039768115.1 Oceanococcaceae bacterium | reverse complement strand
CGCAGCGTCAGCGAGACGGCATCGGCGGTTTCCTGCCGGATGTCGGTGACATCCACTGGCCGCTGCGCTGAAGTACGCTGGGCGCCGCGCGACCAGCGTCGGACGGTATGCAGTTGTCCAGGGCGGATCAGAACAGAATTGCTGTCGAGCATAGGTGCGGATTGTGAAATGCAGAGTAAACAGTTCCACTATTCACTTTGCCTGTCAACTGCCATTGAGATTGTCATGCTGATTCATGCCGGGGCCTGAGGCCGTGCGCAGTCTGCCAGGCCATCGGTTCTTGTGATGCGCGTGAGCTGCCGTCGCCACGCATGGTGAATCAGCAGCTTATGACAAAAGTCAGCCTTTGTAGCGATGGGCGCCATGCCCTGATTTGCCGGGCCTTTCCCATTGGCATTAGGCTCCCGCTCCATCGAATGTTCACTTCGGGGCAGCTACGGCCCCTTATTTTTTGCGAGAGCGCTCATGTCCCAAGCTTCTGTACTCGTCGCGACTGCCGACGGGGTCTGCGAAATCACCTTGAACCAGCCGGCCAAGCTCAATGCGTTGTCGGCGCAGCTGATGCAGGAGTTGAGCCAGGCCATGCAGGCGGCAGCGGCGGATGATGGCGTGCGCTGCATCGTGTTGACCGGGGCCGGGCGGGGGTTTTCGTCTGGTGCGGATTTGAGCGACCCGGCATCCATGCCCCGTCCTGGAGAGCCAGTCGATCTGGGCGCATCGCTGGAGCAGCGCTACAACCCGCTGGTGCAGCTGATGCGGCAGACCCCCAAACCGATCATTGCCGCAATCAACGGGACCGCCGCCGGCGCCGGCTGCAATATCGCCCTGGCCGCTGATCTGGTGCTCGCCGCCGACTCGGCGAAGTTCATTCAGGCCTTCATCAAGATTGGCCTGGTACCGGACGCCGGCGGCACCTGGACTATCCCCCGTCTCATCGGCCGTGCGCGGGCGCTGCAATGGATGATGACCGGCGACGCGATTGATGCGCCCACGGCGTTGCAGTGGGGTCTGGTCAATGCCGTCTTTCCGGCAGACGAGCTGATGGACGCGGCGCGAGCCCAGGCGCGGGCGCTGGCGCAGGCCCCGACCGCGGCGATCGGCCGGATCAAGGCGTTGGTGGACGCGGCCGAAGTCACCCCGCTGGAGACGCAGTTACAGGCCGAGGCGGACCTGCAACGCCTGTGTGGCCGGTCCCCGGACTTCATGGAGGGGGTGGCGGCCTTCCTGCAGAAGCGTCCGGCCAAATTCCGCGGGCAGTAGTTGCCATTCCCTGGGGATGCTGCCGCCGACATCACCGCGGCCGACGCGGCCGCTGGTGATTAGAGGCGCAGCGCGATGTAGCCGGCACAGATCAGGATTTGTGCGCCCCCCAGCGTGATCAGCAGCTGGCCCGGGCGGCTGGCCAGCGCCATCCCGGCACCAATCCGGGCGCCCACAATGGAGCCCACCGCGATGACCAGGCTGATGGCGAAGTGGATTTGCCCCAGCCAGAGGTAATGTGCCGTGGTGATCGCGCTGGTCACCAGGACGGCGAACAGCGACGTCGCGACCGCCTGAACCGGGGTCATCCCGCACAGATACGTGAACACCGGCACGGCGAAAAAGCCGCCGCCAATCCCCAGCAAGGCGGACATGCTGCCAAACACCGTGCCCCACAGGATCAGCCCCGTGTGGCCGAGAGGCGCACGGGTTCGCAGCGTCGCTTGGCGATCACGGCGCAACCCAGCCCACAGGTTGTAAACCCCCAGCCCGCCAATGCATAGCGTGAAGAAGGCCAGCAACAGCAGGTCGGGTAGTGTCTGGTTGGCATACAGCACCGGCCATTGATCCGGGCTTTGCCGTCCGAGCCACCAGGCCACCACCTGTGCGCTGGGCAGCGCACCAACCAGTAGTAGCAGGGCCCGTCGGAAGTCCACCGAGCCGGCGCGCAGGTAGCGCCAGGTGCCGCTCGCGCTGAGCAGCGGAATCTGCCCCATTGAGGTGGCGACCGCCAGCGGCGCGGGCATGCCCAGAACCGCGTGGCAGAAGGGCGTGATGACGAAACCGCCGCCCACACCGAATGCGGCGGAGACCATGCCGACAAAAAATCCGAGGCCCACCACCAGGGCCACAGCAATACCCAGCGGCACGGGGAGCGCCGCGAGCGGGTCCAGAGTGAACACTAGTGGGTTGCGTCTTCCAGCCGGTCGCGTAGCGCGCGCGGCGCGAGGAAGTACTCCTGGGGCTGGCCATGCAAGGCGGACACCATCTCGACAATGCGTGCGTTGACCGGAGCCGACTGGCCGCACTCCCGGGCCATATCCACGATCTGCCCGTTGAGTTGCTCGACTTCGGTCTCCTTGCCATCTTCGACGTCGGCGACCATGGAGGGATAGGCGCCGTCGGTGAGGCCGTTCTTCAGCCGCGCGAACCACCACGGCACGGGGCCGCCATGCTGGATCAGCGCGCGATAGGCGCGGTAGGGCAGGGCAATCGGCAGGTCGAAGCGCACGCCGGCCGCCTGCATGATGCCGGTGGCTTCATCGAGCACCATGACGAAACAGCGGCGCATGTCGGGGTCGCTGAGCAGATCCTTGAAGGTGGTGTGGGTCAGGGCGCACAGGGCGTTGGCCAGATTGATCAGCAATTTGCCCCAGGCCACCGCCTCGTCCTCGGCGCGACGCACAACCAGCCCGCTGCCGGTGAAGCGCTGCAGCAGGCTGGGCTCGTCGGTGCTGAGTAACACCTCGGGTTTGGTGGTGATCCGGGCGTGCAGAGGCTCAAGCAGCTGCGCGTTGAACATGATGGTCATCGGCGCGATGGTCCACTGCGGGAATTGCCGACGCAGCCGCGTCGCCACGCCGACACCGTTGAGGCAGGGCACCAGCACCAGATCCGCCACCGGGCATTGCGCCAGCCGTGCGCAGATGTCCTCAAGGTCCCGATGCTTGACGCATATCAGCACGATATCGCCTTCGGCGAACTGATAATCCACCGAAATGGCCGGCTTGGGATAGTCGAGCATGCCGCCGGCACTGACGCGCTCCACGCGCAAGGTCTCGACCGCGGCCATGCGTTGCAGGTCGACGTCGCGCACGATCAGTCGCGGTTGCTGCCGCGCACGACTGAGACTCGCGGTCAGAACGGTCCCGACGGCCCCGGCACCTATTACGTGCATAGCCGATTTTTCGCGGTCACCCACGCTTACAGACTGCCGAGAGGGGTGGCGAACAACAAGACCAGCCACAGCGCCTTGCAGCCCAGATGCAGAAACTGGTCGGTATGGAACCCAAACCAACCCTCACTCTTGCAGAAGTCGATGGCGAAGTGGGCGATGAATTCGAGAATTCCCAGCACGATGCTGCCGGTCGCCAGTGCAACCGCGCCTGCGTGCACGGAACAGTGCGACCCCAGTACGTGAATCCAGATCAGCCCCGGCGCGTTGGAGAGCACCTTGACGTCCTTGTTATGGCGGCTCTTGTAGATCGCCATCCAGTCGGACTGCAGGGCAAAGTCTCCCACGGCATGGCCGACCAGCAACCAAAACGCGACTTCGAACATCAGTGAGGATCACACACAGCAGAAAGCGCAGGATGGCAGCAAGCGTCGTCTCGCTCAAGTCAGGCGGTCGGCGGATCGCTGCAGACCGCCATGGCCTAAACTGCGGTGATGATCACGCGATGGCAGATGGGGGATACATGGCCGCACAGCAGATCTTGAAGGAGTACACCGCGCGTTTGTCGGGGCGGGTGAGTGTCGGGTCCGGGTCAGGCGGCGGCCGATGGCTGATCAGCGCCGGGTTGCTGGCGCTAAGTCTGAACGCACACGCCGCGGAACCGGCCGTCGAAAACGATCCTGCGACAGTGGCGCCTGCTGCCGAGGTCGGCGACATGCCCCTACCGGCGGACGCGGAGAGCCTGGAGCGCTGCCTGAAGCAGAACCTGCCGCGGCAGTCGCTGGTGCAGGAGATGCGCTTGGTTGCGCACGATGCCAGCGGCAGTCGGGATCTGTCGCTGAAGGTGTACGGCATGCGCCTCGAACACGAGGTGGCTGTGATGATCTCGGTGCGCGAGCCCGTCGACATGCGCGGTTCACGGTATCTGGTGATCTCCGGGCGTGAAGTCGACGCGATGTACATGTATCTGCCCGCGCTGGGCCGGACCCGGCGCATTGTTGGCAGCATGGCCGGGCAGTCGCTCTGGGGAACCGACTTCAGTTACGACGATGTGAAGCTGGTCCGGGGGCTGCTCTGGCAGGGCGACTCCACCTTCGACCCGACGGCCCGCTGGAACACCCGGCCGGCCGTCAAGGTCAACATCACCCCGCTGGCAGCAAACGCCGAGGAGGCGACCTATGACCGGGTGGAACTGGTTGTGGATGCGGCGACCTGCGTGATTGTCTCCGGCCAGTTCTTCGACAGTGCCGGACTGGTGAAGACGTTAGAGGTCCAGCCGGAAGACCTCGAACAGGTCGATGATCGCTGGATGGCACGAAAAGTGCACGTGCGCAGCCCGCGACGCAACAGCCATTCCGAGCTGATCGTCGAAAACCTGCTGTTCGATGAAGATCTGCGGGCCCGGCTGTTTGATCCGCGCACCTTCATGATCGGCGGCTGATGCCACGCTGGGAGAGCTGAGAGGGTGAGTACACCGAGTTTCGGTCAGGCTTTGCAGGGCGCTCAGCGTCGGGTGCTCCATCTGGTCGCCCTGCTGACGCTGGTGACACTGTTTGTCCTGTTCGACTTTCAGGATGGCAAGCTGGGCACGCGCCTGCAGATCGATCCCACGGTTGATCGTCTGCTCAATGCGGACAGCCCCTCGCGCGTTTTCCAGCGCTTCGCCGATGACCTGTTCGGTAACGAGGACGTTGTCGTCGTGGCCGTGGGCGGCCAGGACTGGCGAACCCACGACGGTCTGCGCATGCTTGAGGAGGTACATCGCGACCTGGCCCGACAGGAGCATGTCCGTCGTGTTGAATCGCTTCGCACGGCCGTGCACAGCGGGCTGGATGACGAAGGTTTCGTGGGTATTCAGGCCTTTACCCGCCTGCCGGCGCGCACCGAGGCGGAAATTCAGCGTCTGGTGCAGGCGTTAGAGGACAGCCCGCTGGTGAACGGCCGGCTGATCAGCACCGATGGCCAGGTGGCGGCGTTCGTGCTGCATTTTGCCGATTCGCCGGATCAATATTTTGCCGAGCGCGGGTACACCGAGGAGATCAAGAATGTGGTGCGGGATCTGCTGGGTGCCGAGGTGCCGGTCTGGGTAACCGGCAACGCCGTAATCAAGGCCGGCGTCGCACAGGCCGTGGCCGATCAGTTCCTGCTGCTCATTCCGCTGGTACTCGTATTAACCGGCCTGATTACGGTGGTGGCCTTCCGCAGTATCAAGGGTGCCGCCTTGACGCTGCTGACCGTCGCCATGGCCCTGCTGTGGACGCTGGCCATCATGGTGTTGCTGGACACCCCGCTGACACTGGTGAGCGCGATCATGCCCCCGGTGGTGGTCACCCTGGGCCTGGCCTACGCCATGCACACCCAGTCCGAATTTCTGGCCCGGGTACGCAAACACGGGGGGCTCGATTGCGGCCGCGCGGTAGCCGACACCATCGATCACCTGCGGTTGCCGCTCATTCTGACCGGTACGACGACGGTCGCCGGTTTCATGGCGCTAATGCTCAATCCGCTGCTGGCGGTACGCGAATTCGCCATGTTCAGCGCCATTGGTGTGGCCATCGATGCCTTCCTGGCGCTGTGCGTCCTGCCTTTGCTGCTGGGCCATGGCCGTTGTCAGCCCGCCGAGCTTGATGGGTCGGAGTTTTTTGACCGGCTCGCGGCGCGCCTGTCGGCATTTGCCCTGAAGTACCGGCGGGGGATTCTCATTGCGGGCGCGGCCGTGCTGGTGGGAGGCGTGGTCAGCCTGATACAGATTCAGGTGGGTACCAACTACGTGCGTAGCTTCGCCGCCGATCATCCGGTGCGCGCGGATTTCGAGAGCATCAACGAGAGCCTGTCCGGCGCCAACGGGTTTTCGATCGTGATCGAGGGCTTTGTTGACGACACCTTCACCGACCCGGAGGTGCTGCGCGCCATCGATCGTCTGCAGGCCTGGCTAGCCCAGCAGCCCGAAGTCGGGAGCAGCCAGTCGGTATTGGACTATCTCAATCAGATTCGCCGCGGTCTGGGCGAGGCGGTGGATGGCACCAGTGCGGTTCCGCAAACGGCCGGCGAGGTCAAGCAGTTGCTGCTGTTCGGCGGTTCGCCCGCGTTGGCGGCGGTGGTCGATAAGCGATTTGCGACGGCGCGTATCCGGGTCAGCGTCTACGAGGAAAACTCCGCGGCCATCCGCAATCTGATCGACCGTCTCGAGCCGCAGCTCGAACGCATGCCTCGACGGTTGGAAATCACGCTGACCGGTGACGCCGTCACGCTTACCGAAACGGTCGATCAGATTGCCTCGGGACAATGGATGACGGTGGGCGTGGCTGCGGTGACCATCTTCCTGGTGCTGGCCGCTCTGTTCACTTCCTGGCGGGTGGCGGCGATCGCGATGCTGCCCAACCTGATGCCGGTAGCCATCTACTACGGCCTGCTGGGGTGGTTTGATGTCTCCCTCAACCCGACCACCAGCCTGATTGCCTGCATTGTGCTGGGTGTGGCGGTCGACGACACCATTCATTTCCTGGTGCGCTTCAATAACGCGTCCCGCCAGCTTGCGGATGAGGCCAAGGCGGTCGCCGTGGCCCTGCGCGGCGTACTGCGCCCGGTCACCTTCACCACCATTGCCCTGTGTGCGGGTTTTGGCGTGATGGCGTTTTCGCCACTGCAGAACCAGGTGCAGTTTGGCCTGCTGGCGGCGGGAACACTGGCGCTGGCCTGGGTTTGTGACGTGGTCTTCACGCCGGCACTCGGGTCGGGTATTCGCCTGGTCACCTTGTGGGATGTGCTGCGTCTGGATCTCGGCGAGGACCCGGAGAAATCCATTCCCCTGTTCGCCGGCCTGACCAGTCGCCAGGCCCGCACCTTTGCGTTGATGTCGCGCGTGCAGGACTATCCGGCAGGGGCGCGCATCGTGACTCAGGGCGAAGTGGCGGACGATATCTATGTGGTGATCGACGGGCGTCTGCGGGCCTACCTC
Organism: Oceanococcaceae bacterium; assembly: GCA_039768115.1. Lineage (GTDB taxonomy): Bacteria > Pseudomonadota > Gammaproteobacteria > Nevskiales > Oceanococcaceae > MS8. The sequence continues at coordinate 10,177 of JBDNBC010000255.1, read as the reverse complement.
GAGCGCGAAACCGGCCGGCGCCAGCTGGCGGTCATGGAGCGCGGCGCGGTGATGGGCGAAGTCGGGTATTTTGGTCAGCAACGCACGGCCAGCGTTGACGCCGATACCCCCACGCGTCTGCTGGCCTTCAACGGTGTGGATCTGGATGCGATGCGGCGGCGCTACCCGCGCATCGCGGCCACGATCTATCGCAACATGAACCTGGCCCAGGCCGAACGCCTGGCAAACATGTCGAAGATGATCTGACACGCCCCACCCGGCCGTGATCGAGGAGACAACACGCGATGACAACAGGAGCGGCTGTGGCCGCAATGATGCTGATGACGCTCGGCCTGTCTACCGTGGCGGCGGCGGATATCGATGCGGTTGAGAACGCGCTGGTCGACGGCCAGCGGCAGGCCGCGCAATCGCAGGCGCGGGTCGATTCACTGGATGACGCCACGCGCAAGGCGTTGAATGCCTATCGCGCGGCGTTGCTGCGTGCCGAGCAGTTGCGCCTCTATCAAGAGCAGCTCGAGCAGCAAATGGCGACGCAGACCGCACGCCTGGAAACGGTGGAGGGCGCCCTGGCGCGTGTCGAAGACACACAGGCGGCCATGGTGCCGCTGCTGGTGAAGATGACCGACGCGCTGGAGCAGTTCGTCGACGCTGACCAACCTTTTGATCGCACGGCGCGGGTCGAGCGTGTGGCCGCGCTGCGGCAGACGCTGGCGGACCCAGAAATCGGACTGGCCGAGCAATACCGCGACGTATTTGCGGCCTGGCAGGACGAGGCCCGGAGCGGGCGAATACTGAAGGCGGAGCGGGTCAACCTGCCCGGTGCGCCGCGGCAGCAACTGGTCGACCTGGTGCAGGTCGGTCGCCTCGCCCTGTATGCGCTGGCGCTGGACGGTTCGGCCGCTTGGCAGTGGGATGCCGCAGCCGGGCGTTTCGCGCCGCTGGCGACGGCGACCTTGCCGGCCTTGAAGCAGGCCTTGCGTGTGGCGCAGGAGCAGGCGGCGCCGGACTTGCTGATCATCCCCGGGGCGTTCGCCGTGTCGACGGAGGCGGGGTCGTGATGCGTACGTCGAATCCGCGGTGGCACCGGTGGCGGGAGCCGGCCCGGGTGGTCCTGCTTCTCGCCGGACTGGTGCTGATGACATCACCCGCGGTGGCCGCAGACCCGCTGGCGACCCTGCTCGACGCGGTGCGCAGCGACAGCCGCGAACAGAGCGCGGCGCAGCGCGCGCGTGAGGCGGAGTTTCTGGCCCGCAAGGATCAGCAGGCGCGCCTGCTGAGAGAGGCGCAGCAGGCTGTCGCCCGGGCTGAACGGGCCACCGAGGGCTTGCGCGCGGACATCCGCAAGCTCTCCGACACGCTGCAGGAGCGCGAAAAGCTGCTCGCGGAGCGCAGCACCGACCTGCAGGGTGTCGCCGCGGTGGTCCGTGATGTGGCGACCGAAGCGCGCGAGGAGTTCACAGGTTCGTTGGTAAGTCTCGATGACCCGACCCGTCTGGACCGGCTGCTCGCGCTGACCCGGGTGTCCGAAGTGCCCAGCGCGGATGAATTGCAGGGGCTGTGGTTGCTGCTGCAGGAAGAGGCCACAGCATTGGCTCAGGTCCGCACGCTGCAGGTGCCGGTCGGCGGGGACGATGGTGCCGTAGGCGAGGAGCGCATCACGCGTTATGGCGGCTTCGCTCTGCGCGACCAGGACGGACGCTACCTGCGTTGGCGCGGTGGCGGAGCGCCTCCCGAGCGGATCGCCCGGCAACCCGAGCCGTCGCTGTCCGACCGGATTACCGGGGTGTCCTCGACCGGGCTGATTGTCGACCCCACAGGCGGACTGTTGCTCGGTCTGCAGGAAAGCCGTCCCACCCTGCGCGAGCGGGTGGCCCAGGCCGGGGTCATCGGTCTGATTATTCTCGCTCTTGGCGCCATCGGGCTGGTTCTCGGCTTGGCGCAATTGGGGTATCTGTTGCTGGTCGGTGGCCGGGTGAATCAGCAGATGCGGCGCCTGGATTCTCCGCAAGCCAATAACCCGCTGGGTCGGGTGCTGGCGCTGGCGCGACGTTTTGCGGATCGCGAGTTTGCGTCACTGGAGCTGGCTGCCGATGAAGCGGTCATGCGCGAACTGCCGCCGCTGGAGCGGTTGCAGGACACGGTCCGGCTGCTGGCCGCGGTGGCGCCCCTGCTGGGACTGCTGGGCACGGTGACCGGGATGATCGCGACTTTCCAGGCCATCACCCTGTTTGGCACGGGCGATCCCAAGCTGATGGCCGGTGGCATTTCCCAGGCGCTGATGACCACGGTGCTCGGGTTGGTGGTGGCGGTGCCGCTGCTGTTTCTGCACAGCCTGATCGTGGCCCGCAGCCGCGCCATTGTGCAGCGGCTGGATCAACAGAGCGCCGGGCTGCTCGCCAGCTTGCGTGAGGCGCAGGATGTGGCCGAGAAGTCCGCGAGCCCGACGGCGGATGCCGCAGGTCACTCTCCTGAGGCGAGTCGACCATGAACGCGCTGATCGCCGTGGCAGAGCTGATTGATCAGGGCGGTCCGCTGCTGCCGGTGCTGTTCGCTACGGCCATCCTGCTGTTTATCGTGGTGTTCGAGCGGTATGTCGAGCTGTGGCTGATCTGGCCGCGGGCGCGGCGGCGCATGGTCGGCGGCTGGATGGGCCGCGGGGATCGCTACAGCACCCTGGCGCAGCGAATTCGTGAGGGTCTGCTCAGTGAGGCACGCACGCGGCTCGAGCTGACCCTGCCGTTGCTGGCGGCACTGGTGGCGATCTGTCCGTTACTCGGGTTGCTCGGTACGGTGACCGGCATGATGACGGTCTTCGACGTGATGGCCGTCGCCGGTACGGCCGAGCCGCGGGCCATGGCCGCCGGGATTTCCCAGGCGACATTACCGACCATGGCCGGGATGGTCATCGCGCTGCCGGGCCTGTTCTTTTTTACCCGTCTGCGCAGTCGGGCGCGGCGGGCGGTGGATCAGCTCGCCGACCAGCTGGATTTCGTCTGATGGCGGCGCGGCGACATGACCGGCGGGAGGCCGAGCAGGGGCTAGACCTGACCCCCATGCTCGACATCGTGTTCATCATGCTGATTTTCTTCATCGTGACTACCAGCTTTGTGCGCGAGGCCGGCGTGCAGGTGAACCGGCCACAGGCGGCCAGTGCCGAAAAGCAGGCCGCTACGAGCGTCTATGTGGCGGTTACGGCGCAAGGCGAGATCTGGGTGGATCGCCGGCCGGTGACGCTCAGTGGCCTGCGTGCTGCGGTCGCGCGCATCCGGCTGGAGAATCCGGAAGCCACCGGCGTGATCCAGGCCGACGCCGACGCCCGCCACGGCCTTGTCGTGGACGTGATGGATGAGCTGCGTCTCGCGGGTGTGCGCGAGATTGCCGTGTCGGCCAGCGCGGACTGATCGCGACGATGCGTTGGCCTGTTGTCAGTCTGCTGGCGGTGATTACGGTGTTTGGCCTGTTCTGGCTGATGCACTGGCTGGTACTGCCACCGGAGGGTGGTGGCCATGCCCGTCAACCTGCCCGATGCCCCGCAGACTGCGCTGAATATCCCCAGTCCGGATGTCGAGCTGGGCGGCAGCGCCGTGGGCAGCGCGGGCTTTGGCGGTTTTGCGACCGGCCGCGCCGGTAGCGGCGCGGGGCGCGGCCAGGGCATTCGCGGCAGTACGCTAGTGCCGTTGTCCACCGCGCGACCGCAGATTCCGCGCGAGGCCTACGAGGCCGGCATCGAAGGCTGGGTGGAAGTGGTGTTCTACGTTACTGCCGAAGGCCGCGTTACCAACATCCGGATCGTCGATGCACAACCGCGCGGCGTATTCGAGGCCGCGATGATCGAATCAGTGCGCAACTGGATCTATCCGCAGTCCACGGGCGCGCGTGAAGTGCAGCAGCGTTTCGAATTCAAGCTTGATGATTACCAGTACAACTGGAACTGAGGTCGCCACCACGGGCATGTGGTCGCTACGGCTGCGTGCGCTGGTGTCCGGCATGGTCTTGCTGGGTCTGGCACCCGGGCTGGCGGCGCAGCAATATCGGTCGGAGGCGCGCGGCGTATCGGAGCAGGAGCTCAAGGCCTCGGAAAGCGGGTTCGATGCCAAAGCGGCGCTGCAGAAGGTCAGCGACCCCTACGCGCGGAGCATGCTGCTGGCCCAGATTGCGCGGGAGGAGGCGGCCGCCGGGCGTGAGGCCCAGGCGCTCAAACGCCTGGAGGAGGCGGTCAACCTGAATGGGCTATCGGGCTTTGCACGGCAGCAACTGCTGCGTGATGCCGGCCTGCTGGCCGCCCGTCTGGGCCGGGATGCCGATGTCATTCGTCTGCTCAAGCAGGCCGGCGAGGTCACCGATCCGCGGGCCTTGCGCCAGCTGGCCGCAGCCTATGCGCGGGGCGGCCGCTGGAGTGAGGCGCAACAGGCCGTGCGTACCTTGATGGAGGCCAAAAATCCGACCAGCGATGATCGGGTGCTGGATGCTACCGTCGCCGCGAAGAACCGCGACTGGGCGCGGGTATTGACCCGCACTGCCGAAGTCCTCGAGCAGCAGCCGCTCAACGCCAGCGCCTGGCAGTTGCGGATTCAGGCGCATCTGCAGCGTGGGCGCCAGGCGCTGGCCCTGGCGGATCAACGGGCCGCCTGGCGCTTGCAGGTGGCCATCGAGGCCGAACATCGGCTGGCGCTGATCGGGGCCTTCGCCGAGGCTGGCGTCCCGCTGCAGGCGGCCAGTCTGCTCGAGGAGGGACTGGCTACCGGGCAAATCGACGATACCGTTGAGCGGCTGGATCAACTGGCCGCGCTGTGGTTGGCCGCACGTCAGTACACCGACGCCCGGGCGGTACTCGAACAACGATTGGCACGCGCGCCATCGGCCGAAGCATCACTGCAACTGGGGCAGATGGCGCTTAATGCTGGCGACTGGGATGCCGCGGCGCGCCATCTGCGCCTTGGTCTGGCGCTCGATTCAGCCGAACGGCGCGGCGGGGTGGCCATGTTGCTCGGGCAGGCCGAGTTTCAGCGCGGCCGGCTGCCCGCCGCACGCGAGGCCTTTGCACGGGCAGCGACCATTGCCCGGTATCGCAACAGTGCCCGGCAGTGGGTGGAGTATCTCGATTCCGGTCAAGCCTCTGCCGAGGCGGTGGCAGGAACAGCGGTAGCGCAGGGCCAGGCGCAGCGCCGTACGGGTGCGCCGCTGCAGGGGCTGGGAGCGAACCGTGGCGCGGCGCGCACGCCGGTCACGGGTTTTACCGAGGTGGGCGCGGAGCGCCCGGGCTCACCCGACGGGCGCATTCCGGATTTTCGCGGGGGCTTGCCGGCGGACACTACGGCGGCACACCCCTATGCAGACGATGCGCCTGTCGCGGTGATCAGCGCCGAGTCGATGCGTGACTGGGAGCCGTGGCTGTCGGAAGGTCACAAGGCGCTGTTGAAGGCCAATCCCGCGTTCCGTATGCCGGTCTATCCCACCCGGCGCAGCGTGCAGTATCCGCAGGCGATTCGCGAGGCGACGCAGAAGAATCGTGGACGGGCGCGGCTGCTGGGATCGGATGCACTGACGGGCGCCCAGCTGGGGTTTCCGTTCCCGTCGCCAGATTCGGGGGTGGAGGCCATGTGGAACCATCGCCTGCGTTGGCGCGGCGAAGGGATGCAACGGACCAGCCGGCAAGCCGTGGTCGATCCCCGCAATGGCGCCGAACGGACGCTGGTGCAGTACGAAGAAATGCTTGCCCGTTACGCCAGCATTGCCGATCCTGCAGACTTGGCCAGGGAAAACATCCTTCTTTACTACCTCACGACCTTTGGCGACAGCGTCATCGCCCCGGATTTCACGGTACTGGTTCATGAGAGCGCCAACTCGCTCGAGCGCGCCCGCGCCATCTGGGTGCTGACCCGCAACTTCGGCAAGATGTTTCGCATTCCGCCCGTAGGGTACGACAACCCCTTTCCGGGCTCGGATGGCCTGTTCTATGTCGACATGGTCGACATGTACAACGGTGCCTTTGATCGTTATGACTGGAAGTTGGGCGGCAAGCGCGAATTGCTCATTGGCTATAACGCCTTCGCGGCGCAGGGCTTTGCCGCGGATGACGGAGACCAGGGCCTGCTGCGGCCAGGCGCTGTCAATGCTGATGCGCTGCGCTACGAGGTCCACCGCGTCTGGGTGGTGGAAGCCAGTGAACGCGGTGGCAAGTCGCATATTTTTGGCGTGCGCCGGTTCTATCTCGATGAAGATTCGTGGAATGTCGTGCTGGTCGAGAACTATGACCGGGCCGGGCAGTTGTGGCGGGTTCAGGAGGGACATCTGCTGCCGAACCCGCGGATTCAGGCGGCTGACGCGGCGCCCGTGGTCACTTACGACTTGCAGGACGGGCGGTATTTCATCCAGCGCATGACCGCCGAGTTCGGCCCGTCACAGTCCCTGGATGGCGACCGCAGCATCCGCGATTACCGCCCGGCCAATGTGAAGGCGCGCTATGCCCGATAGCGGGGCCCGGCCATGGCACAATCGGGCCCATGAGGGAGAAACGACATGGCAGATAAGCCCCGCGAGCTGACGCGCTTGCGCACGCGACCCATGGAGCGCAACTGGGCCATGACACGGATGGGCATGGGTACCGGCATGCGCGCAGCCGGACATGTGCTGGGCAACATGTTTCGTGATGCCGAATCCCGCAGCGAACGCGACGATGCCTTTGTTGTGGCCGAAGCGCAGCGGCTGGTGACCGCGCTGGGCGAGCTCAAGGGCTCGGTGATGAAGGCCGGGCAGATGCTCTCGCTGTACGGGCAGTACTTCATGCCGCCGGAAGCGGTCGAGATCCTCGCCAGCCTGCAGGACGACACGGATCATGTGGGCTGGGGGGTTGTGGGTCCGGTGGTGGATCAGGCGCTGGGGCCGGAACGGCTGGCCGAACTCGAGATCGCCCGGGTGCCGATCGGCGCGGCGTCCCTGGGACAGGCCCACGCGGTCACGCAGCGCAAAACCGGAACAAAACTGTGCATGAAGGTGCGCTATCCCGGTGTGGATGAAGCCATTGATTCCGACATCCGTACCATCGCCCGGCTGCTGACCCTGTCGCGCCTGGTGCCCAAGGATCTGTCGCTGGACCCGGTCTTCACCGAAGTGCGCGAGATGCTTCATCGCGAAGTGGATTACGCCAACGAATTACAGTTACTGCAGCGTTTTTATTCGCTGCTGGCCGATGACGCGCGTTACATCGTGCCGCGCCCGTTCCCGGAGTATTCCAGCAGTGAAGTGCTGACCATGAGCTTCGAGGACGGCTTGTCGCTGAAAAGCGCCGAGGTGGCCGCTCTCACTAGCGAGCGGCGCAATCGCCTCGGCCAGGCCCTGCTCGAGCTGTTCCTGAACGAGTTTTTTGTCTGGAACCTGGTGCAGACCGACCCGCATTTCGGCAATTACCGTCTGCGGCTGGATCCCGAGGGTCAGGATGACCGCTGGGTGCTCCTCGATTTTGGTGCGACGCGTGGCTTTCCGTCGCGTTTCGTGACGGACTACGCGCGTATCGTGCGCGGTGCTCTGAACGAGGATCGCGACGAGGTCGTGCGCGGTGCGGTGGGCATCGGGCTGATGCGCGAGACCTTCCCTGACAACGTGCTCGACGGCTTTTTCGAGCTGACCCGACTGATCGTCGAGCCCTTCGTCGATGACGAGTATGACTGGGGCGACTCGGACCTGCCGGCGCGTGTCAGCCAGACCGTGGCCCGCAATACGCTGACCCGGCACTTCAAGATCCCCCCACGGGAAATCGTGTTTCTGCACCGGCGTCTTGCCGGCGTGTTCATCACCCTGGCCTGGCTCAAAGTCCGCCTTAATGCGCGGCCCATGCTTGAGTCGGCGCTGGCCCATGTCGAGGCGCAGGGATGAACGGTGCCGCGCGTCGTCGCAATGGCTTATTTCTTTTTTGCACAGTGAGGCACCGCAATGGCGATCAGCTTTGATGATGTTCAGTCCTTCCCGATCCCGGCCGAGCGGGTCATGGCCATGTTTACGGATCGCGCCTATTTCGAGCGCAAATACGCCGAGTTGGCCAATTCATTCACGATCCAGGAACACCGGCATGACGAAGCCGAATTCTTCATCAAGGCGTTGATTCACTACGATTTCGATGCGCCCGTTCCCGGTTTTGCCAAGAAAATCCTGCCGGGTGAGCTGACCGTCACCCAGTCGGACCGCTGGGATGTCGCGCAGCGCAAAGGCGTGCTGGAGGTGAGCATCAGCGGGGCGCCGGTGACGATGCGGGCGGACATGACGTTGGTGGAGACCGCGCAGGGTTGCGAGAACCGCATGCGCTGGACGATCACCTGCGGCGTGCCCCTGATCGGCGGCAAGCTCGAAAAGCTCATTCGCGACGACGTGCAGTCGAAGGCGCCACGTGATCTGGAGGTCAGCCGCGAGATCGCCAAGGAGTATTGATTCCGCTGCGCCATGCCGGAATCCCGGACCACAGCGCTATTGCTGCGCGCTGCGGCTAAACTATGGTGATGACAGACAAGCGTGATGAGCCGCCGGCGCCCACTCTTTTGCAAGTGATGTGGTCGACGTTAGCGGCGTTTTTTGGTGTGCAGAACCGAGCAAATCGTGAACGCGACTTCAATCGCGGCAAGCCGGCGCACTTTATCGTGATGGGTCTCCTGATGACGGTGGTATTCATCGCCGTTGTTATGGGTGCCGTCAAGCTCGCTCTGGTGATGGCGGGGGCGGGGCAATGACCGGCTGTAACCGACATGGGGCAATACAGAGCGCGGCCGTGGGCCGCAAGGTGAGGACGTCATCGCACGCTTGAACGGGTTGGCACGGCGCGTAGCCGGCATGTTTCGTGGCACCCCCCCCGCGGAAAAGGAACCGCCGGTGGTGCATCAGCGGATTCCGCGTGATCAGCATCCGATTTCGCGCAAAAACGTCTCCAAGGCCGCTCTGAATGTGCTCTATGGTCTGCATGACGCGGGCTTCCAGGCCCTGCTGGTGGGCGGCGGCGTACGCGACCAGCTGGTCGGTTTGCACCCCAAGGATTTCGACATCGCCACCGATGCGCGGCCGGAAGAGGTCAGCCAGGTGTTTCGCCGCTGCCGCCTGATCGGTCGACGTTTTCGATTGGCGCATGTGCGTTTTGGCAACGAAATTATCGAGGTGGCCACCTTCCGTGCCGCACCGCGTAGCCCGGATGGCGATGGCGATGATGACGAGGATGACGGCGGTCGCCATGAGCTTGACGACAGCGGCCGCATCCTGCGCGACAACGTCTACGGCACGCTTGAGCAGGACGCCGTGCGCCGCGACTTCACCATCAACGCGCTGTATTACGACATCGCTGATTTCAGCATCATCGATCACGTCGGCGGCATGCGCGATCTGCAGGAGCGGCGTCTGCGACTGATCGGTGACCCGCAGACCCGCTACCGCGAGGATCCGGTGCGGATTTTGCGGGCGCTGCGCTTTGCGGCCAAGCTGGATTTCACGCTGGATCCGGCGGCTGCGGCACCCATCCCGGAGCTCAAGCACACCCTGCTTGATGTGCCGCCGGCTCGTCTGTTTGATGAGCTGCAGAAAATGCTGCTCTGTGACCACGCTCCCGAGTGTTTTGCGGCGCTGCGCAATGAGGGGATGCTTGATGTGCTGCTCCCGGTGGTCGCGGAGTCGCTGGCCAATCCGCAGGCCGCCCAGCTCATCGAAGCGGCCCTGCGCAACACTGCACAACGGGTGCGCGAAGACAAGCCGGTGAGCCCGGCATTCTTGCTGGCCTGCATGCTCTGGTTCCCGATGAACGAGCGCCAGCGTCGTCACGAGGCCGCCGGTTTGCCACCGATGCAGGCGCTGGCCGCGGCTGCCGACGAGCTGTTTGCGCAGGTGGTGCGGCGGGTGGCCATTCCCCGGCGCTTCAGTGGCATGGTCAACGAAATCTGGCATTTGCAGCATCGCTTTACGCAACGTCGGGGCAAGCGCCCGCTGCGTCTGGTCGAGCACAAGCGCTACCGGGCAGCCTGGGATTTTCTAGATCTGCGTGAGCAGGTAGGGGATGCCGAAGCGGGCCTGACGCGCTGGTGGGAAGAGTTCGCCGAGGCCAACGGGCCCGACCGTGACGCGCTGCAGGGCCGCGTGGATGATGGTGGCGGCGAGACATCGGGTGATGGTGGTCCCGGCCGACGTCGGCGCCGACGTCGCGGCGGTCGTG
>JBDNBC010000254.1:0-19934 GCA_039768115.1 Oceanococcaceae bacterium | reverse complement strand
TACTCAGACCCGTTGGCATGGTTGGCTCGGCGCCGGGTGGTGCTGCCAGCGGAGTATTACGGGCGTCTGCGCGGCGAGGCCAGACACAACGCCTTCAGCATCGCGGGGCTGGCCTCTCTCGACCAGATGCAGGGGGTCCTCGATAGCCTGCATCGCAGCATTGAGAGTGGAGGCACGTTCTCAGACTGGAGCAAAGCTGTCGCCCGGGGCGAAATACCGCTGAACCTCCCCGCCCATCGGCTCGACAACATCTTCCGGACCAATACCCAAACCGCCTACGCGCAGGGAATATACCGGCGCCAGGCCGAGGCATCGAGCGGCTCCCCGTTCCTGATGTACGACGCGATCAACGACAGCCGGACCCGTCCGTCGCATGCCGCCCTGGACGGCTTCATTGCTCGCTACGACGATCCGATCTGGGCCACCCATCGCCCACCCAACGGCTTTCGCTGCCGGTGCACGCTCATCAGCCTGACGGAAAAGCAGGCGATTCGCCGCGGCTACACCGGAGATCCACCACCGAACGTTCGGCCGGATAACGGCTGGGATTACGACCCCTCACAAGGGGGAGTTAGCGAGGGCGTGAAACGCTCCATCGAAAACCGCCAGGGCAAATGCTCCACGCGGCAGTTCAGTGTGGCCGGGTATCTGGATCTGCACTGTGCCCACGCTATTACTCGAGAACGTCTGGAGCGCATGCGCAATGAAATGGGTGATGATGATGCCAAGCTACGTCGGGCTCTCATCGAAGGGCAGGGCGAGCGGCGCTATGAGACCGCCCGTGAGGCTCTGCAGCAGCGCGGGTTATTGGACGGCGCACTGCCGGAGCCGGTCGCTGTTGCTGTCCGGCTATGGTCAGGCGATCGCCGCGAGCCACCGCCGTACAAGCTGATCGGAGAATCCCTGCGCGGCATGGCTCGCGGAATTTCCCCATCGCCTGAATTCGCTTCGGTGACCGGCATTATCTGGGGAGTGCAGCGAGCTTTGGAGTTGCTTCCCGAAGCGAAGCCAGCGGTTCTCTACCGTGGAGTTGATTTGGCCCGGATGGGCCCTGAACTGCGCCGCCAGTTTATGGCTGTGCACGGGAATGAGGGGCGCGTTCTCCAGTACAACAGCTTCACGGCCGCGTCAGCGCGTTACGATTTGGCAAAGCGCCAATTCGCCAAGGGTGCGGCAGGATGGATGGTCTACATCCTGGAGCCAGTCGGATTCCGGGACATTCAGCGCTATACTGTGCTCCCTGGCGCCGAGCACTTGGCGCCAATGTTTTCGCAGTATCGGGTGGTCCACGTCCGGCCAGAAGCGAAGGAGATTGTGATGGAGTCCGTGCAACAGACGAAGCCGGTGAGTCGCGACCGCCAATTCTCCGGCTCAGAAGACCCACGGGTTGTCGCAGTGTTGAAACACGCCCGCGAAATGGACGAAGAAATGCGCCGCAATCCTCCGCCGCCGCTCACGAAAGAAGAACGCCTGCTCGGCGAGCACATGCAGTGGGCCTGACGACCGCCTGATTCAACGCACCCGAAGAAGCCCGCTATGCGCGGGCTTTTTTGTGCCCACTATTTTCTGGCCAGGCATTCGCCTCTGAATCTCGACCGGTCCAGCGGCGCGGACATTGGTCAGGGTAGGACCGCCAGGCCCCGGCACGCAAAGTGCCGCCATGGACCCGATCCGCCTACTCAGTGAGCTGACTTTCGCCGACCCCAATGGCGATGAACTCCCGCGTCAGTTCGAGGGCGTGGCCTATTCCGGCGGCTATATCAGCCGCTTCGGGGCGGTCATCGATCTCACTGACCTGCGCATTGCCGACGGCATGCCGCTGCTGGCCAGTCACAACCACGAGCAGATCATTGGCACGGTCACCAAGGCCGCCAACTCCGGCCGGGCGCTGACGGTCGCGGGCGAACTGCTCAGCGACATCGAGCCGATTGCCGAGGCCATGGCCAAGAAAGCCAAGCGCGGCATCAAGTACCAGATGAGCGTCGGCCTGTTCGACGCCAGCGACGAGCTGGTCCCAGCAGGCAAGTCCGTCACCATCAACGGCCGGACGTTCAACGGCCCCGTCACCGTATTGCGCGGTGGCCACGTGCGCGAGGTCTCCATCGTCCCGCTGGGCGCAGATGCCAACACCAGCGCGCGTTTCTTTCACGAATCCCCCACCCCAACCGGAGGCCCACAGATGCCCACCGTCGAGGAACTCACGGCCAAAGTGGCCGAACTGGAGGGCCAGCTCGCAGCCAGCGCCGATGCGCTGATCGCCGAGAAGGCCAAAGCCCAACAACTTAGCGACCAGATCGCCGCCTCCGCCAAGGCGCAGCGCCTGGAGAAGGTCGAGGCCCTGTTCGCCGAAACCGGTCGCGAGGCCAAGGACGAGACCGTCGCCCCGTACCTCGCCATGAGCGACGAGTCGTTCGACGCCGTGGCCACCGACATGCGCGCCCTGCGCAGTGCGGTGCCCGAGCACCTGTTCGCCAGCGGCACACCCAGCGACCCCCCGAACCCCAACGGTCCCTCCCGGCTGCTCAAAGCCGTCGAGGAACGCCACGGCCTGAGCAACTGAGGACCACACCATGACGACCTTTACTGAACCCCTGCGCGTTGGCGACGGCCTCAAGCGCGAGTACGCCAAGCTGTTCAACCGCGAGACGGTGAACATCACGGGCGGAGCAAGCCTGCCCATCTTTCAGGTCGTCGGTTTGATCGCGACGGCCAGCGGTTCTGCCGTCGCGACGGCAGACGCCGGGAACACCGGCAACGGCACGATGGGTGCCATCACCGTTGGCGCTGGTGCAATCGACGGCGACTACACACTCACGATCACTGCGGAAGACGCGGACGCTGGCGACTTCAACGTCACCGACCCGAACGGCGCCGAAGTCGGCACCGGCACGGTGGGTGTCGAGTTCGATGCCGGCGGCCTGACCTTCACGCTGGCCGATGGCGCCGAAGACTTCGATGTGGGCGACAGCTTCACCATCGCGGTCACCACGGACCAGGCCGGCGATTACGCCGCGTACGACAGCGGCGCATCCGATGGTCGCGAGACGGCAGCCGGCGTGCTCCTCGAGCCCGCGGACGCCACCGGGGCGGATGTCAGCGCCACGATCCTGGCGCGTGGCCCGGCTGTCATGGCGCGCAGCGTCATCACAGGGCTCGACGCCGCCGCCGAAACCCAACTGCTCGCGCTGGGGATCGTCATTCGTGACGACCTGGGCGGCGCGCCCGTGTTTATCTCCTAAGAGGACCCCGCCATGCCCATGGTCAACCCCTTCAATGTGTTCTCCGTCTCGGAGATCAGTGCGGCGATCCAGAAGATCCCCAACAGCTTCGGCCGTCTGCAGGAACTCAACCTGTTCCCGGTTCGCGGTACCGTCTCGCCCAAGATCGCCATCGAGGAGTGGAACGGCACCCTGTCGCTGATTCCCTTCGAGGGCAGCCGCCGCGGTCCCGGCCAGGTCGGCGCGGTGGGCAAGCGCAAGCTGCGCACCTTCACCGTGCCCAAGCTCGTTTACGACGAGTTCTGCGGGCCGGAGGAAGTGCAGGGCATCCGCAACTTCGGCGGCAACGAGCAGGACAACCTGGCTCGCCTGCTGGGCGAAAAGCTCACCACAGCCCGCGCCAAGCACGACATCACCCTGGAGCACCTGCGTATGGGCGCGCTCAAGGGCCAGATTCTGGATGCCGATGGCACGGTCTACGAAGACCTATACAAAGCATTCGGCGTCAACGCAAAGTCGGTGGATTTCCTGCTGGGCACGCCAGGAACCAACATCAAGGCCAAGTGCCACGAGGTGCTGCGGCACATCGAGGACCGTCTGCTGGGCGAGCGCATGACCCGCGCGCACGTGCTGGTCGACTCGACCTTCATGGATCGCTTCACCGATCACGCCAAGGTCCGCGAGGCCTTTGCGGGCTACCAGGAGGCCAACCAGCGCCTGGGCGGTGACATGCGCAACGGCTTCACCTTCGGCGGCCTGACCTTCGAAGAGTACCGCGGCGTCAGCACCGACCCCGAAGGCAACACCCGGCGCTTCATCGCGGCGGGCGAAGGCCATGCCTTCCCGCTTGGCACCGCCAACACGTTCGCCACCTACGTGGCCCCGGCCGACTTCAACGAGTCGGTGGGTCAGATGGGTCAGGTGTACTACGCCAAGACCATGCCGGCCAAGTTCGACCGGGGCTGGGACATCCACACGCAGAGCAACGTGCTGCCGATGTGCCACCGCCCCGAAGTGCTGGTGCGGTTGCACACCAGCAACTGATGCGCGATGGCATTCGACGGCATCACAGAGGAAGAACTGAAGGCGCGGGTTGGCAGTCGAGAGATTGATCAGCTCGCGTCTTCGGATTCGGAGAGCGAACCGGCCGACCGGATTGCTGCCGCCCTCAGTGATGCCCGCTCGGAGGCCGCTCAGCGCATTCGGCACCGGTGGGATATTGGCGCCTTGGCCGTCGGCGCTGAGACGCCGGAGAGTCTGGCCAGGATCCTCGCTGACATCGCTCGATTCCGGCTGTACGACGATGCCGCCACAGACGAGGTCCGGTACCGCTACGAGCAGTCGATCAAAGACCTGATTGCCCTGGCCGCTGGCAAGGCTGAACTGTACGACCCGGACGCGGCTGTGCTGGCGGCCTGGGATGCGGTGGACGAACAGGGCAGCCCATCTGCTCCAGGCGTGTCCGCTCCGGCGCGGAAACTCACGCTGACGAACGATCTCCTCGATGCGAGGTACGCATTGTGAGTTCGCTAGCGTTCGAGATCGAAGGCGACGACGAAATCATTCGTCGTCTGAACAAGCTCCTGGGTCGGGTCGAGACGATCCAGACGGTGCTGGCCGAGGCTGGTAATCGAATCGTCGACAACATCCGGCTGACGTTTACTGACAGCGAAAGCCCCTACGGTGTCGCCTGGGCGCCACTGAGCCCTGTCACGATCGCGAAGCCCGTCATTCCCGGAGGCGCAACGCTTCGCGGCGACGGCCAGCCTCTGCTGAACACCGGAACATTGCGGGACAGCATTGCGCTGGCTACTGTCGGGAATGCCGTGGAGATCGGCACCAACGACCCCCGCGCGCCGACCCACCAGTTCGGGGCCCGTCAGGGAGAGTACGGGCGCAGCAGTCGCAACGGCCCCATCCCTTGGGGTGATGTTCCCGCCCGTCCTTTCTTGCCGATTCGCGGCGGCTCCGTGGATCTGCCAGACGATTGGCAGGGCGATGTTCTGGATGCCCTTGAGTCGGCTCTCGGCGAGGTGTTGCGGTGACCTGGTTTGCACCTGGAGAGGCGCTCGCCAATCGCTTGCGCGATACCGGTCTTTTCGAGGATGTGCGCAGCCTGTCGCAGCTGGCTGGGCTTCGCGAGCAGTCCCTGCGGGCCGTCAATGCACACGTGGTCTACGACGGCTTCTCAGTCTTGCGGAGGCTCCCTCAAGACGCATCGATCGAGATTGAGCAGCGCTGGATCGTTGCCGTGGCTGTCCGCCACGCATCTGGCCACGCCACGCAAGCGGGCGTGCGCGACGCAGCAGGGCCGCTTCTGACGGCTGTCGTGACCCACATCATGGGCTGGCGCCCCGACAAACATTGGGATCAGTTCAGGACTGAGACCCCACCCCGGCCTGTGTACAGCCCGGCGTTCGGATATTTCCCGCTCGCATTCACGACGCGCGGATCCTTTCATGCCCAACAGGAGCAAGTTAAATGAGCATCTACAGCTACATCGGCCGGGGTGAAATCTACCTCAAGAATCGCGCGGTGGCGGCGTCTGCGCCCGTATCGATTGGCAATTGCAGTGAATTGCAGATCACGACCGAAGAAGACGTCCAGACCCTGAATGACTTCACTCGAGGCGGTGGCGGCAAGGACGACGAGCTGCGTCGGATTTCTTCCGTCAGGGCGAGTTTCAACCTGCATAACCTGAGTCCGGCGAACTTGGCGATTGCACTGAATGCGGATGTGGACGTTCCCAATACCGGCGCAGTGACCGACGAGGAGCACATCGCGTACAGCGGCGGGTTGGTCGACTTCACCAAGCTGCCGGATACGAGCGAGGCCATCACTGTCACCGACGACCCCATGACGGTGACGTACGTGGAAGGCACCGACTACATCGTCAACGGCGCAGGTATTGTGCCGTTGGCCGGCGGCGACATCGCTGATGCGAGCAACATTCTGGTCAGCTACACGCCCATTGCCAGCACGACGATTGAGGCGCTGACCCAAGCGTCCAGTGAGTTCAAGTTCACGTTCGTTGGCCTCAACGAAGCCAAGAGTAATCGCCCAGTTGTGGTTGAGCTGCACCGCTGGAAGAACGGCGTCCTCGGTTCACTGCCGCTGATCACTGACGAGTTCGCTGGGCCGACGCTGTCCGGCGAGTGCTTGCGTGACGGCGCGATCACTGGCGCAACGCTCAGCCAGTTCTTCCGTGTCCGCATGGCCAACGCTGCCGCCTGATTCTGAGGATCCACGACCATGAAAAAGAAACTGACCTTTACCAAGGACCACACCCACCGCGGCCGGGACTATCGCCCTGGAGAGCATGAGGAGTTCGAGGCCAACGTGGCTGCCCGCATCATCGCCTGTGGGAGTGCCCACGAATTCGGTAAGCCACCCAAGGCGCCGGATGAAGGCCAGGGGACCGCTGCTCCAGCGGCCTCTTCCTGAGCCCAGGGGAGGGCAAATGAGTAACACGAGCCCGGCCACCTTCACGGTGGCCGAAGTGCTTTCGCTGTTCCGTGGTGCGGCGGAGCTGCGCAAGCTGCAAGACGCCAAGGAGATCACGCCCGCGGTTCTGGCAACGGTAGATCCGGATGCGCTGGTCGGTCTGCTGCGGTTTTTCGCGGGGCCGGAAACGGATCAGCTTCCGATGCACGTGGTGCTGGAGCGAGTGCGCAACAAACTGGCGGAGGCGCTCAACGACCTGGCTCGGTACATCGATCAGCAGGTCAACCCGGAAGCGACAAAAATCGCGGAGCTGCTGGGCAGCGTAGCGGAGTAACAGCGTGGCGCTCGATCTTGCAATCAGGCTCCGCGCGGAAGGTGCGTCCTCTGCCGAGAGGGATATCCGCCGCGTATCTGGTGCTGTGCGAGATACAGGCGCGGCAGCTGGCCAGGCGGCTCCGCAGCAGCAGCGTGTCGCCGATTCGCTGCAGAACGTTCAGCGCAGCGCGGCCGGCCTGGCTGCTCGATTAGTCGGGGCCCTCGGCCTCACGGCGGCGTTCGTTTCGGGACTGCAAAAAAGCCGCGAATTCGGCGCAGCTATCGCGGAGGTCAGCACGCTGCTGGACGATACCAGCGGCCTGGACAACCTGACACAAAAAACGCGCGAGCTGTCACGGGAGTTCGGCACCAGCAACACCGAGCAAGCAAGAGCTCTGTACCAGATCATCAGTGCGGGGGCCTCGGACGCTGCCAGCCAGACCGAGCTGCTAACAGTCGCGAACAAGCTTGCCGTAGGCGGTGTCACCGATATCGAGACCGCGGCTGACGGTCTCACCAGCGTCCTCAATTCTTACGGCCTCGAGGCAACGGATGCCGGTCGGGTTAGCGACGCGCTGTTCGCAGCGATGCGCGCGGGCAAGACCTCGATCGGCGAGCTATCTGGATCTCTGGGCCAGGTCACTCCTCTCGCTGCTCAGGCGGGCGTCTCGTTCGAGGAGGTGGCTGCGGCTACTGCAACCCTCACGAAGGGGGGCGTCAGCACCAGCCAGGCGGTGACACAGCTACGCGGCATCATCAGCAGCGTGCTCAAACCCACCGCTGAGGCAAAGGATCTGGCGGAAGGCCTCGGACTTTCATTCGATCTGCAGGCGCTCAAGGCGAGGGGGCTGTCTGGATTCCTGGCAGAAGTCGCAGAGAAGACCGGAGGCAACGCCGAGCAGATGGCCGTGCTGTTTGGCCAAGTCGAGGCGCTGGGTGGCTCCCTCGCTCTGACGGGTACTCAGGCCCAGGATTTCTCTGAGATCCTCGCCAGCGTAAGCAACGCAGCTGGCGAAACCGAAAAGGCAGTTGAGAAGGTAACGTCCAGCAACGATTTCGCAGCGAAGCAGTTCAAGGCCGCGCTCAGCTCTCTTGTGGCTTCCGTCTCTGGGTTCATCGACCAAGCCATTACCCCGCTCACGATAGCTGCCACATCGATCATCAATGCGTTCAACGATTTGCCTGGGCCTGCTCAAGATGCAGCCATTGCAATCGGTCTTCTGGGGGCGTCGTTCATCGCTTTGCGAGCGGCGCTGGTTGCGCTGGGGCCGCTGCTGGGTGTGTTCGCCGGTGGGGCCGGTGCAGCGGCGGCAGCAACTGGGGCAGCAACGTCTGCTGTCGTAGCCAAAACCGTGGCCGTGCGGGCGCTGAGCGTGGCCATGCGCGCGACGCCATGGGGCTTAGCGGTCGCATCTATCGGTGCCCTGGTAGGCGCATATGGCGACCTGAAGGAGGCGCAGGAGTCTGCACAGCAGGCCGCGGATAAGCAGAGAGATTCCCTGGAGCGTGGCATCCAGGCTGCGCGCGAGGCGGCAGCGCAAACCGGCCTCACTTCAAAGGCCATAGCAGACGATATTGCCCTGCTCACGGATAACATCGAGAGCCTCACCGGTAGCCAAGTTGCGTTCTATCGGCAGGGCCTGGCTGAAGCAGAGCGATACCTTAAAGCGCAGATCCAAATTGGCGTCCGCGAGAAAGAGCTATATGGCGAGACGGAAATCAATCTCAAAGCCATCGGGGAGCAGCTGCGCGAGGTCCGCGCGCTCCAGGAGAAATTAGGAGACGCGGCCAAGGAATCCGCAAAAGCAAACAGGGTCCTCGGTGAATCCGCCTCCTTCGCGTCGGCCGAGTTGGCCGGGCAGATCCTGACCCAGATTGAAGCTGCAGAAACCGCTGAGGAACTCGCGACAGTTCAAGAGCGTGTTGACGAAGCCCAGCGCAATGGAGCGCTGTCAGCGGAGCAACTGGAACTGGCGCAAATCGCTCTGCTCGGCAGGCAGGAAGAGCTCACACAGCAGGCCAAGGATCTCGAGGCGGCCTACAAGGCGCTCGGTATCACCAGCAGTGACACGCTGCGACGCCAGGCCGAAGGCGCTCGTGAAGCATTCGAGACGCTGCAGCGGCTGAACGAACCGCTGGCCGACCAGGAGCGCGCATGGCTCAAGGTGGCCGAAGCGGAGCTAAAGGCAGCCGAGGCTGCCGGCGAGGCGGAGCTGCGGCAGGTGACAGCCGCGCTGCGAGCCGAGGCGAAAACGCAAGAGCAACGCGCCGCAATCGATCAGCTGACGGGCGCATACGATGAGGCGGGTGCAGCAGCCGAGCGAATGGGAGAGTCCGCGCGGTCTGCGGGCTTGCAAGCAACCCTCGCTGCGCGCGAAACCGCGCAGGCATTGGCCGACCAGGCGCGCGCCGCGGATCGGACACAGGAAAGCTACGTGGCGCTCTTCGAGGCGGCAAAGGCTGCCAATCTTGAGGCTACGGGTTCCGGCACCCGCAACCCCGATGGCTCGATTCTGTTGCCGCCGCGGCTGCCTCCTGGCCCCCTGGACTTCGGCAGCTTCAATGGTGAAATTCCGAGCTTCACGAGCTTCACTCGTCCTGCGGGCTTTCAAGGCTTTCGATCCCCGCAAGGCTCCCGAGCCCGCAATTCAGGTCCGTCTCAGGCGTCAGCACTCATCGACCAGCGCCGTCAGGAACTGGATCAGCTCTTCGGGCGGGACCCCTCGGCAACACCCCCACCACCACCGCCTACGCGGACCATCACTCTGGAATTTCGGGGCCCTGATGGCCTCACGCGCACGGCCACGCTGATCGATGACGCCGGGGCAGAGGACTTCCTTGATCGCCTCGAAGCCATCGGCGGGACGTTGAACTGATGGCCTCCCTCGCCGGCATCACGCTGCCCGATGACCTGGACTGGCCAGACGAGTACCGCTGGTCGCCGGTGGCGCAGAACGTGACCATCACCCTGAGCGGCGCGCTGGTGATCCAGGAGGACGCACAGCAGGCCGGCCGGCCCATGACGCTGACCGGCTCACAGACCCGCGCCTGGACCCCACGGCAAGCCGTCGAAGCCCTGCGCGCCCTGGCAGCACAACCGGCGACGCAGCACACCCTCAATTACCGGGGCGCGAACTACACGGTGGTGTTCAACCGGCAGAACGGCGAGCCCGTCGAAGCCGAGCCCATCGTGCCCTTTGCCGACCCCGACGACGCGGACCACTACCGCCTCACCCTCCGGCTCATGCAGGTCTGACCTATGGCAATCGCGCAAGACGAAATCAAGATTCTGAAATCCGAGCGGCTCTCCGACACGGATGACGGCGGCGGGCGGATTACCGGCGACGAGGTGGTCGACGGCGTCCCGAATGACGTGTTCCCCGACATCGGCGACATTGACCGCGCGACCGGCCGGGTGCGCCTGCGCAAGCTGTACGGGGCCGTGCAGAGCCAGAACACCGACCTGTTCGTGAATGGCAACTTCATCGTGTCGCGCCCGCCCTCCGACGACAACCTGTCGGCGACGATCTTCACGACCCGCGATTGGGCGGACGAGCGGGTGCAGGCGCAGAACAACCTGGAGAGCTACCTGGCCCCCGGCCCGATCCAGCAGCTGATCCCGCTCGGGACGCAGCTTGCCGGCCAGAAGGCCATCACGGTCTACGGGCTGACGACCACGCCGCTGCCGGCCGTGAATGACAGCATCCTCATCAGCGAGGAGGACCTCAACACCGGCAACGTGACCGCGCAGCAGTACTTGCGGATCACCGAGATCGAATTCACCGACATCGAATACCAGGACAACTCGGGATCATTCACCCGTCGCGTGATCACGATGGAGCTGTCCACGCCGCTGGGCCGGGACTACCCCGGCAACCCGCTGGTGGAGCGCCAGTTCAGCCTGCGCAACACCCCGACGTTCATCCGTGAAACGCGCGTGGCCGATCTGGCGAAGTACTACAGCATCGCCCCGGTGGTGGACGTTCCGGCACCCGGCGGATTCAGCGTCACCAGCGGCTCGCTGTTTGCCCAACTGGTGCCCAGCACCACGCAGGAAACGCCGATCATCGATGCCCTGCTGGGATCGCGTGTGACGGCCTATCCCGCATCCGACGACACGGAGCAGTACACGCCCACCGTGGCCCGCTCACCGGCCCCAGGCGGCGGCTGGCAGGCCACCGCGGTCACCCACCGTGGCATCCTGCCGGGCAGCCTGCAGATCGGGGCCGAAGGCAGCCTATGGAGTGACGACGCCACCCGCGAAGTGAACGCACTCAGCAACCCGGCCGGCCTGACCATCGATGTCGATCACGAAGACGGGCGCATCACGGTCAGCGGCATGAGCGAGGGCGGCACTACCGCCTTCGACATCACCTACGTCCCGGCGGTGTTCGTCAACGAAACCACGGACACCTACGGGTTCCCGGTGGACGAGAACACCCGCCGGTTCAATTACACCGTGACCCTGCCGGAGATTCCGGCCCCCGGCAGCGTGTTCGTGGAGTACCGGGCCTTCGGCAACACGATCCGCCTCGAGGAGCAGGGCGACGGCATCCTGCGCGGGCCGGAAGGCAGCGGAAGCGGGAGCGTCAACTTCGTCACCGGAACCGTGCTGGTCACGCTGGGCGCGCAGCCCGACATCGGCAGCCTGGTCGTTTTCGGCATGGGCACCGCGGCGCTCATGCAGACCCTGGACGGCGTCGTGGATGTCGAGCCGCCACGGCACCGCCTGAAGCTGGTGGACGAGGACACGATCATCGCCGCCAACACGGTGACGGTGACCTGGGAGATCGGAGGCACGGTGTACACGGCCACCGACAACGGCGCGGGCCGGCTGACCGGCGACGCCACTGGGTTTGTGTTTTACCGGCAGGGGATCATCGATGTGATCCCGAATGACATCCTCCCCACCGGCACCGAATTCGCCCTGTCCTATCAGGTGTGGGACCCGGCGCTGGTGCAGTTCGGGCAGCCCTTACCGCCCCCGCCGGCCAACGCCGCAGAGGTCGATCCCGGCGAAGCCCCGGACCCACCCGAGATCAGCAACCGGGTGAAAGCGAATGACGAGCTGAAGTTCACGATCAACGGGGCACCGCTGGCCCCCGGCAGCGTGAGCTTCACCACCCGAGACTGGATCGACGGGATCGGCATTGTCGAGATTTTCTGGGAGGACAACGCCGATGGCAGCCTCGCCAGCGAGGTCCGCACCCTGCCGGTCGGATTCCCCCGCGTTTACAACCCGGCCGAAGTGAAGACCGGGATATTCGACGGCAAGCAGATCTACCCGGTGGAGAGCATCACCCCGACCCGATACGAGCCGCGCAATGGCGGCGTGGTCGGCGGCGGCACATTCGACCCCAACACCGAGGTCGGCACCATCGATTACACGACCGGCGAAGTCACGATCCCGCTGCTCGGTGAGGAGCAGAACTGGATTCTGGAGCGGTACGACATGACCGCGGATGAATTCATCGAAGCATTCGGGCAATCGCCCGTGCCCAACGCATAAGGAGCGCGAGACATGGCAGGAGTAGCAGCTCGGGTCACGCCGCCCATCGATAACTACGCGGGGATCAGCCAGCAAACAGCAGACGACATCCGGCGGCTGGCGGATGCGCAGTTCGGCAACTTCAACTCATCCGCGCGGCGCAAGTTCGTGGGCGCGGAGGTGGCCGCAGCCATCCGCAAAGAGATCGCGGCCCGAGACGCCGGTGCCAGCGGATCAACCCCGACGGGCAGCAATGGCGGCGACCGCGGCGTCGGCAATGTCACCAGCACCCCGCCGTCGCCGCCCGTACCGCCCCCGCCCACGCCGGGAGGCGACCTGTTCGAGGCCGAAGACAAGGCGTACATCCAAATCAAGGGCGTCAACGCCCCGATTGTGCCGGGCAGCCTGCTGTTCGATTTCGACGGCAAGCTGTGGTTCGACCGGGACGGCATCTTGTACTTCGACCTGGACCCGGCCACCGGCAGCGCCACCGAGGGCGGCACGGTCAACTACAGCAACGCCCGGCTGACATTCCAGAGCCGCACGGGCGGCGTACCCAACACGATCAACTTCCGCTCGGGCCTGCTGCAGGGCGCGGGCGCATTCCGCAGCCTCGAGGCGTTCCAGCTCACCCTGCCTACGGCCCCGATTGCGCCGGGCAGCTTCCAGATGAACGGCACGACGATCAGCGGCCGGCAGATCAGCATCACCACCGACGCGGCCGGCAACATTATCGAGGCGAACAACCTCGCCGCGGGCGTCGTGAACTTCCAGAGCGGCTACGGAGAGATCCAGTTCGGGGAGTTTGACGAATACGACCCGGTCGAAGACGCGGTGCCCAGCCTGCCGGTGGACATCAACAGCCTCCGGTACAACGCCGTGGCGCTCAAGACCCTGCCGGTCGATCCCGCCATCCTGGGGCTGGACCCGGTGCGGCTACCGAGCGATGGCCGGGTGCCGATGTTCCGCGCGGGAGAGGTGGTCTGCATCCACCACACAGGCGAGGACACGCTGCCCGACCCGTTCAACCCGAATGACGTCCACACCCTACCTTTCGACCGGCTGACCTGGGTGCGGCTGAAGGACGCGGACGGCACCTACGTCGACACCGTCCACTACACGGCAGACCTCCCCGCCGGCACGATCACCGCCGCACCGACGGCGGACTTCAGCGGCCACACCCTGCCGCTGGTGGCGGAATTCCGCATCGAGGACATCTCGGTGGTCAGCGATATCGAGCTATCGGGGCGGCTGACCCTGACGAAGCCGGTCACGCATGCATTCCCGATTCCGGGCACCTACGTCAGCGGTGTGCTGGTTGCGGGCGACATGCAGGCCCGCGCCTTCGGCCTGTTTGACCAAGAGACGTGGACCGGCGTGTTCAGCGACACCCTGATCGGCGACGCCGTCGGCGACGCGAACTACAACAGCCAGCTGTTCCCCATTGAGGTCAGCAACATCGGCACGGTGAAGGACCGATGGGCGCTGGTGTTCACCAACGCCAACAGCTTCGACATCGTCGGCGAGATCAGCGGCACGGTCGGCACCGGCACCGTGCTGCAGGACGCAGAGCCCAACAACCCGGCGACGGGTCAGCCCTACTTCACCATCCGCGCGGCCGGCTGGGGCGCGGGCTGGGCGCAGGGGAACGTGGTGCGGTTTAACACCGACGGAGCGAACGCGCCGGTCTGGTGCGCGCTGACCGTGCAGCCCAGCGACCCGGCCCCCGGTGACATTGACTTCAAGATCGAATTTCGCGGCAACGCAGACTGAGGAACCCCCATGACCATCCGCATCTACAAATCCACCGACGCCGGGGCACCGCAACTGGACCGCAGCCTGGGCAGCTTGATCAACGTCCTCGACGCCTGCCTTGTAAACGGGTTCGGTGCAGGGCCGACAGCCACCCCGCTGGGCTGGAGCAAGGCGTTCAGCGCCACGAATCAGGCCGCCTACCAGATGGCCGGCGGCAGCCAGCGGTTCCTGCTCGTACACGACGACATCAGCAACGGCGACGTGGCGAAGGTGTGGGGCTACGAGAGCATGAGCGCCATCGATACCGGCGTGGACAAGTGGCCGGTCTTTGCGCCCAGTTTAGACGGCTTGTTCTGGTACAAAAACGAAGACGCCGGATACAACGCGGACTGGCAGATCATCGGTGATGAGGCGGGGTTTTACTTCATCCGCTTTTTGACCGATGGCCCCGAAAACAGAAGTCACAACCACTGGATGAACTACTTTGGTGATGGCATCGCGCTGAATTCGGGCGACGACTGGATGACTCACGTCGGAGGGCATTACCTCGATAGTTTCACCGGGGACACCAATGCGGAATTCTCCAGCTTCCGAGAGCTGGCAAGTTCAAGTCAGACAAACCCGATCTGGGCGATCCGCGATTTCACTGGAACGGCAACTAACACGCCGATGGGCAGAGAGTCATTCGCCATTAACAGCGGAACTGTCAGCTCCAGTACGTCGAGTACCGCAGCGACTTCGGCCCCCGCCGCACGTCCCATCGCCGTGCCCGCCTACATGACACAGCCAGAAGGAGTGCGAGGCCGATACCCCGGCCTCCTTTTGCCACTCGTCGCTGAGTACAACTGCACTCACGGCGACACGGTGAGCTTCGAGGGCGTGGACTACTTCAAGGCGCGACTGCAGGGCGAAAGTAGCTCTGATATTAGATGCACGTTCTACATCCAGATTACCGGCGACTGGAGAGCGTAAATGACGACCCTGATCGTCAACGGGCCACTCGAAGGCCCGCCGGTCGCGGGGCGCAACCCGCTCATCCTCGGGCCGATATTAGCCGAGCGCGAGCGGGTCGGAGCCAAGCGCACCGACATCAGCCGGGCGCGCGAGAAGGGCCTGTACACGTTCTTCGGCGACGGCGTAATCGAAGGCACCGTCACCACGCTCGGCAGCCCGACTATCGACACCGTGCGCCTATACGACCGCGTGACCGGCCAGATGGTGGGGCAGACCCGCAGCAAGCCCGACGGCAGCTACCGATTCCCCGGCCTCGACACAAGCCGCGAATACGTCGTGGTCGGGATCGACAAGCAGCGGCAGTACGAGGCGGTCGCCCGTGACCTCATCACACCCGAGGCATTCCCATGACGCATGAAGTGCAAATCACGACGACCATCGATGCGATCCCGACCGCGCGCCGGGTGCGGGTTCACAAGTACGACGATGGCACCTTCCTCGGGCAGACGACGACCGACGCGCAGGGCCTCGGGGCCGTGCCGGTGCCGGACGCCTCGCCGGTGTGGGTGAGCAGCGCAGACGACTACGGCCTGCCGTGGGCAGCCAGCACCGCCTACGTCCTCAATGACCAGGTGTTCCCGAATGAGGCCAACGGGCACTACTACACAGCCGAGGCCGGCGGGACCACCGACGCCGTGGAGCCGGTGTGGCCGACCGATGGCGGGACCGTGGTCGACGGCACGGTGACCTGGCGCGACGCGGGCGTGATGATCGCGCCGGAGATCGCCGGCCCGTTCGTGCCCACCCCCGTGTGATGTGGCGGCGCTCCGTGGATCAGCAACGGGCTACACCCCGCCCACGGGTCGCGTCCGCCTCAACAGCCGCACCGCCAATGTGCGGTTCCGCCCCTTTGCGACCGGCGACCTGGGCCTCGCCTTCGGCCCGGTCATCCCGCAGACCGACCTGCGGTTCACCAGCGCACGGCAGCGGCATGCCCTTATCCGTTTCGGCGGGCTGTTCGCGGCCCTCGACGGCAGCAGCGCCCCGTACAGCCCGGCCCCGTATCGCGGGCGCTACCTGCTGGGCCGCAAGTTCATCCCGCAGACCGACCTCGACTTCACCCGACCGGCGCTGGGCAACACCGACATCCCGTTCGGATTCGTTGCTGGCCGGGTGTTCCTGCCGGGATCAAGCGACCCGTACACGCCGCCCCAGTACCGCGGCACCGCGCTGCTGGGGCAGCGGCCCGCACCCGTCCGCACAGCCGACCTCGCCGGCACCAGCGACGGCTATCGCGTTCCCCGCCTCGATGGCCGGGCATGGATCAACAGCGGAGCCACACGCCGCGCAGCGCTGCAGGGCAACGGCGATGCCTACGAGCTGCCGCTGTACGAAGGCGGGATCATCCTTGGCGACCCGCCCATCATCCGGGTCCTCACGCTTGCCGGCCGCAGCGACGCCTACCGGCCGCTGTACCGGGACGGCCGCGTCTGGATCAACAGCGGTGCCGCTCGGCGCATCCGCCTCGCCAGCGAGGACCTGACGCATGTCGCCGGCTTTCCGTTCAACCGCGTCTACCTGCCGCACATCGCGCCCGACGACGCCCTGCCGCCCGTGCAGCCGCTGGTCACCCGCAACGCCGGCAACCTTACCGGCGACGGCGCACCCAAGCAGCGACCCGAGGGCATTCGGCTGCAGAACCCCCGCGGCCGGCCACGCGACCCGGCGCTGGGATATCGGGACGCCCGCACCCGAGCCGACCCGGCATGCCCGACGCTGCGCCAGGCCCGACCCCGCCAGGAAGACGAGCGGATCGTCATCGGCGACGCGCGCGACTTCCAGAGCAGCCACGGCCTCGCCCTTTCGCATGCCGCCCGGCGCGAGGACATCCGCCGGATTGTGCTGGATGACAACTTCAGGCACCTGCGCGACGACACCCAGCTACGCACGAACCACGCGCCACGCCGGGACTACCGCCGCACGTTCCTATGGGATGACGCCCCGCACCGCCGCACCGGCATGCGCAGCGACAGCATCCAAGCGCCCTGGCAGCAGCGGTGCTGGCGGATTGTCATCGGCGACGGCGATGCGCCGTTCTGGCGGTGGCCCCCCGTCGTCATCATTGAGCCGCCCGTCGAGCCGCCGATCCCCGAGCTGGAGCCCGACCGCGATCTGGACTTCACCTGCCTGGTCCCGCTCATCGGGGCCGGCCAGAGCGTCCTGGTGCGCTTCGGCGACGCGGTCTGCATCCCCCCGATCCGCACGGTGTACCTGGTGAGCAACACGATCACGGTTCACCGGCTGCCGGGAGGCGAGCCCATCCGCGTCTCGCAGATCAGCCTCGAGACAGACCGCGAGAGCTGGGGCTGGCGTGCGCAGCTCACGATTGCCGACGCCGCCAGCGCGAACCTGCTGCGCCGGAGCAACGGCGGGCCGCACACGGTCGAAATCAGCATCAACGGCTACACCTGGCACATCCTCATCGAAGGGCTGGCGGACACCCGCAAGCATGCGCAGCAGGGATGGACGGTGCGCGGCCGGAGCCCGCTGGCGCTGCTGACCGAGCCCTATGCCCCGGTGGCCACCTACACCGAAGACCAGGCCCGCACCGCGCAGCAGCTCATCAATCAGGAGCTGATCGGTACCGGATGGACCCTGGACTGGCAGGCGACCGACTGGCTGATCCCCGGCGACACATTCACCTACACCGACAAGACCCCGGTCAGCGCGATCCGGCAGATTGTCGAGGCCTTCGGCGGCACCATGCGCGCCGCCCGTGCGCAGCAGATTCTGACCGTTCACGACCGCTACCCCGTCGCGGACCCGTGGGATTGGGCCACGGCAACACCGACCTGGGTGCTGAACGCAGACACCCTCGCGGAAGAATCCCGTCAGGAGCGGCCAGGGCCGGGTTACCGGGGCATCTACGTCAGCGGCCAGGCCAACGGCGTCCTGGCCAACGTGCGCCGGGACGGGACCAACGGAACGCCCTACGCGCCCACCTTCGTCCACCCGCTGATCACCGAGGCCGCAGCCGCCCGGCAGAAGGGCCGCGCCGTCATCGGGGAGGCCGGGAGCAAGCTGGATATCACCATCAGCGGCCCGCTGCTGCCGTTTGCCGGCGGGGCTGTGCCGCTGTTTGAGATCGGCGACCTGATCGAAATGGACAACGGCCTGGAGACATACCGAGCCCAGGTGGAGCAGGTCGGCGTAACCGCGAGCCGCGACGGCCGCGCCGTGGCCGTGACCCAGCGCGCCGGCCTGGAGCAAGACGTGGAGGATTGGAGCTGATGGCGCGGAACCTACTGCGACGATTTCAGGACCTGACCGCTGGCCCGCCGCTGCAGGTCGGCACCGTGACCGCGATCAACGGCGATGGCACGACCACCCTGCAGATTCCCGCAGGCGGCTTCGTGCGCGTCCGCGGGGCCGGTGTGCCCATCGGCCAGCCCGCCTACTACCGAGGCGACGAGCTGCGCGGGCAAGCGCCGGCAGCGACGCCGGTGACCATCGATGTGTGAGTGAGGCCCAACCCGGTGCAACGCCGGGACCCCGACCGGTTCAACCTCGCCGGGCACCGTGGCACGCAGTCCCCTCCCTGCTGCAAGCCACAGCCCTGCCGGGCTTGCCCGTCGGGGCTTTTTCGTGGGCCCTACGGTTTGATCCGGCAGATTTCTACGACTTGGCCACGCTCGATCGTCGCTCGAATCGTTCGCGCGTTGTAGCCGCCCCGGCGCCAATGCCAGCGATGCGCCAACACGACGCCGAATCGATTTGTCAGATCCACCACGCGGTCAGGTTTACCCAGCAGGTCCCATGCCCGGGTCGCGTCGTCGCCCGGCCTTAGCAATTTGCTCCCGACACGCAGGCTCCCGGTGCATTGCGGCTCGCCGGCAGCGGCAATGGCCGGCGCGAAGAAAGCTGCTGTGGCGAGAGCCACGAGTAGGGGGGCAAGCATCCTCATCATCGTCATCCTATCTGGCCAAACCACAGCGCTTGTTGCGCATCTCCATGATTTCCTGAAACACGTCGCCGCGGTAAATTGCAGCGCCCCCGATAACCTCGCCGCCGGAGAGCACAACATGCATCCTCGCGATGATTCGCGGCATGGGCTCATCGTAGATCAGCTCTCCCAGATCGTCATTGATCGGGACGTTGCCCAGTTCAGTGTCGTGGATGGCCAATACCGTCCCATCATCGCGTCGAAAAATCCAGTAGCTCATCAGTGTGCTCGTGTCGGGCTTGCTGATGAATACGCAAGGTGAGGGCGGAAGCGGACATACTGTCAATATGGACAGTATGTGGGCGCCAGCGATACGACGGCCGGACGGGACCGGGGAAACCTACCCGTGGATTCGCAAGCACGAACATACCCATGCCGTCGGCGCAGGGAAGGCGGCTGCGTGCGGATTCGCGCCAGCGTCGGGCTGGGTGCGCCTGTCACCGGAGTGCACCGAGGTGACCTGCGTTGGATGCCGGTCTGCCTTGGGATTGGGGCCGAATACGATCACGCAGGACGATGATCAGTGGAGCTGGTTTCTGGACTATGGGCGGCCCGAAAACGCCCCCCACAAGTGAAATCGGCCCTAATGTATTCAACGGCTTAGGCCGGTTTGTCAGAGTGCGCCAGTGGGGGGAATGGCGCAACAAAGGCCAATGAAAACAAATGGATGCGGTACATCGGGCTGCCCCCTCCTAAGGGGAAGGTCGCAAGTTCGAATCTTGCCGGGGGCACCATTCCCATTGACCGTGTTGCAGGG
>JBDNBC010000253.1:0-2841 GCA_039768115.1 Oceanococcaceae bacterium | reverse complement strand
GGCGCCCTCGACGCGCAGTTCGCGGTCGGCCGTCCGGTCGGCCGCAACGGTCAGTTCAATGGCGCGGCGCAGTTCTACGGCACCGAGGGTTTTCGGGAGCAGTCCCGGGCCCGGCGTGGGGTGCTCGCCGGCCGCTATGCGACCACGCTGGGCGAGCGCTGGGATCTGGCCGTCTCGACCCGGTGGTTCGAAGGCGAGGCCGACTCGGCAGCCTATGTGCCACTGGCGCTGTTCGCCGTGGACCCGTACGGCATCGATCCGCGCACGCTCAATGATGGCAGCGACAAACGCTTCGCCACGCTGCGCGTTGATGCCGGCACCAACGTCGGCCGCGACTTGCGCCTGCTGACCTTCGCCTACACCACCCAACAGGACTTCACCCGCTGGTTCACCCGCGGGCCACAGGACCCGGCCGCCGCCTGGCGTCAGCGCGAGGAGAGCTATGACCGCACCGTGTTTGGCCTGGGCACGAGTCTCAACGGCCGGCAGACCATGGCTGGGCGCGAGGTGGATTTCGTGCTCGGCATTGAGGGATTCGACGAGTCGACCGATGAGCAGTTCTTCGATGATCTCGACAATCGCGTCCGCACCAGTCCGTCCCAGCGCGACCGCGAGGCGACCCTGGAAAGCGTCTCCGCCTTTGCCGAGGCCAGCATCGCGCTGGCACCGCGCTGGCAGGCCTCGGCCGGCCTGCGTTATGACCGCTTTCGTGGCGACTGCCGCCTGCTCGGCCCCGAAACCGGCAGCGACCCCTGCGACACCCTCGACAGCATCGACAACTTCAGTCCCAAACTCGGGCTGAAGTGGCAAGCCACCGACGCACTCGCCCTGCGGGCGAGCGTAGCCGAGGGCTTCGCACTGGCCACCGGCTTCGCCAAATTCGCACCCGGCGCGCAGGCACTGGACCCCAACACCCTGCGCCAGTTCGAGCTTGGGCTTGCGGCTCGCGCCGGCCGCTTCGACCTCGACCTGGCGCTGTATCAAATCGACTCCTCACAGGAAATCGGTCAGCCGGCCCCCGGCGAGTTCGAAAACTTCGGCGCGACCGAGCGGCAGGGTCTGGAGCTGTCGACTGGCTGGCAGTTGCTGCCCACGCTGGGCCTGCGGGCGATCTTCGGCCGCACCGACTCCGAAATCACCCGCAACCGCAACGCGGACCTGCTCGGCAACCGGGTCAGCGGCGTACCTGACGAGACACTCACCCTGCTGGCCGAATGGGCGCCCGCCGCGCAACCGCTGAGCATGACGGCGATCTATCGCCATGTTGGCGCCTATCAGCTCAATGCCGCCAATAGCGACGCGGCGCCGAGTTATCGGGTGGTGGATCTGATCGCGCAATACCGGCTGCCCGGTGATCGCGAGCGGCGACTGCAACTGCTGATCGACAACATTTTTGATGAGGTGTATGCCACCACGATCAACAGCCTCGGCGCCGCGCCCGGAGCCCCGCTGACCCTGCGTCTCGGCCTGAAATTCGACCTCTGAGGACTCCCGCGATGACCCGACGAAACACCCCCGCACTGACAGCCGCCCTGCTCGGCCTCTGCACGCTGATCGTTGCCCCGGCGACGCTGGCCCACACCGCGTGGCTGGAGCCGGGTGCCAGCGATGACAGCTGGCTGCTGAAGTTTGGTGGCCACGGCGGCAAATACGAGCCCGCCGCGCCCGAAAAACTGCGCGAGGTGCGGGCCGTTGCGGCGGATGGCAAGCCCTTGCCGCTGCGCCGCCAGCCGGGCGACGACACGGTGCTGCTGCAGGTCTTCGGCACCCCGGCACTGATTACCCTGCACTACGACAACGGCATCTACTCCCGCCGCAGCGACGGGCCGAGCGTCAACCGCCCGATGTCTGAAGTGCCGGGCGCCACCAGTGCCGTCAATGCGCTCAAGTATCACAAGACCATCGTCAATTGGGGTCCGCAGGCGACGCAACCGCAGGGCCAGGTCTTCGAAGTGGTCCCGCTGAACGCGACACCGCCGCAAGCCGGCCAGCCCTTCGCCTTTGAAGTGCGGTTGAACGGCCAGCCGCTTGCCGGCGCCAAGTACGGCCGCGGCGAGGACGACGGCAGCGGCGAAACCGACGCCCGTGGCCGCGCCTCCTTCGTGCCGGAAGCCGGCTTCAACAAGCTCTGGGCCGGGCAGCGTCAGGAGATCGCCGATCACCCCGATTTCACCCAACTCTCCTACGAGTACGCGCTGGGGTTTTTCGTCGAATGAGGAACGTGCTGCGAGGGTTACTGGTGCTGTGCGCCGTGCTGGTCTCGTTGCCCGGCATCGCGCACGGCTTGCTGGTGCAGGCCGAGGCGGACGGACGCGTCATTCAGGGCCGCGTCTGGTATTCCGACGGCCAGCCCGCAGCCGGCGAGTTCGTCGCGCTGCACCGGGCCCCGGCCACCGCGACCGACACCATCGACCCCACCGTTCGGATGGATGGCGCGGCAACCGACGCCGACGGTCGTTTCACGCTGCGGGGCGAGCCCGGCGCGGCCCATGTTCTGATTGCCTACGGCGTGGAAGGTCACCAAACCCGGCTGGCCATCACCCTGGACCCCGGCGCCCGTGCCCGGCTGACCGACAACGACAATTCCTCCGACGGCCTGCCGGCCTGGGTGCTGCTTGGCGCCGTGCTGGGGGCGTCGCTGATACCGGCGTTGTGGCTGCGCCGTCGGGGCCGCGGATCTCAGGCGTAACTCCGGCACCCGCGCACCGCGATCAGACGTTTGGTAGCCATGGCGGCGAGCGCAGGCTGCGCGCGCCGGTCACGCGAATGAGCCGGGCAATCCAGACCTGATCCCGACCTCGATGCGATGCGTCGGGGAACAACGCCAGCCGGGTTTGCAGG
>JBDNBC010000252.1:0-12727 GCA_039768115.1 Oceanococcaceae bacterium | reverse complement strand
CCTGATCGGCCCGGTCGAAGCGACGGCGATGATGCTGATCGCCGTGCTGGCCCCGCGCTATCTGTGGTCCCGCGACTCCGTGATGCTGCTGTTGCTGATGGTGTGCGGCAAGATGGCGGCGTCACTGACCTGGGAGAGCCTGCCTCATGCGCTGCGCAGCCTTGGAGCGGTCGGGCCATTGATTCTGTGGTGTGGCCTCGGGCTGGCCGACGTGCTGCGCCAGCATCCGCAATGGCGGCAGCGCATCGCGGTCGCGATCATGGTCGTGGGGGTGCTGGCCGGGTTGCGCTTCGGGCAGGACTATTTCGGCCGCTACGCCGAGCAGTCGACCACGTGGTTCCGCGGTCACACCGATCCGCTGCGGTGGTCAGCGGATTTTGCGCTGCCGCAGCGGTACTTTCTGATGGCGGAACACGGGCAATCCTGCGCGGGGCCCTGATCGCCCTGGCGCAGGCCGGGCGTCAGCCCCGCGTGGCCAGGAAGTGCTCCTCGGCGAGCCGGGTGGACGGCGCGGTCTGGGCGCGAAAAGCCCGATACGAATCGTAGACCCGGCGGGCGAAGGGATCGCTGCTGGCGATGTCCTCGAGCACCTCGCCAGCCGTTGCGCGCAGGGCTGCCAGCACCTCGTCCGGCCAGGCGTGCAAGGTGACGCCATGGTCGCGAACCAGCGTATCGAGGGCCTGCTGGTTGCGGGCGACGTACTCGCTTTGCATGCGCACGTTGGTGGCGGCAGCGGCGGCGGCGACGATGGCCTGCAAGTCGGGGGGCAGGGCGTCGTAGGCATCCTTGTTGACGATGGCTTCGAGCGTGGGGCCGGGTTCATGCCAGCCGCTGTAGTAGTAGTGCTTCGCGGCCTTGTGCAGGCCGAAGGCGAGGTCGTTGTAGGGGCCGACCCATTCGGTGGCATCGATGGTGCCGGTGGACAGTGCCGTGAACAGCTCGCCGCCGGGAATGTTGACGGTGGCGACACCATGTCGGGCCAGCACTTCGCCGCCCAGGCCGGGCATGCGCATTTTCAGGCCCTTGAGGTCAGCCAGGCCGGTGATCGGCTTGCGGAACCAGCCGCCCATCTGCGTTCCCGTGTTGCCGGCGGCAAAGGGCACCAGGTTGAAGGGGGCGTACAGCTCGCGCCAGAGTTCGTTGCCGCCGCCAAACTCCAGCCATGCGTTTTGCTCGGCGGCGACAAAGCCAAAGGGAACGCAGGTGAAAAATGGGGCCGCCGCGGCCTTGCCTTTCCAGTAGTAGGCCGCGCCATGGCCTATCTGGGCGCTGCCACGGGAGACGGCATCAAAGATCTCCAGCGCGGGCACCCGCTCCCCGGCGCCGTAGAGGGTGACGGTCAGGCGGCCGCCGCTCAGCGTACCGATCAGATCCGCCAGGTAGGCAGCACCCGTGCCAAGCCCCGGGAAATTGCGGGGCCAGGTGGTGTACATCCGCCATTCGATGGGCTTGCCGGCGGATGCGAGTCCGGGTTCGGCGCACTCCGTGGTGTCCTGTCGGCAGCCGGCCAGGCCCAGCGTTCCCGCAGCGGCGCCCAGCGCCAGCAAATCACGACGTTTCATACGGGTGAATTCCCTTCAAATGCGAAGGCGCGAGCTTATCGCAGGCAAAAAAAACCCGGCGAAAAACGCCGGGTTAATGCCATGCTAGGCTGGAGAACCTTGGGGTCGGCGCGATGTCCTCATCGCTAACCAACGGTGCGCTCCGAGAGCGCGGCGGGCGAACCCGCAACGAATCATCCGTGATTCACTGGGGTTAGATTGCCACGGGAATGTTCGTCGGAACGTCCAGAATCCCGACACTCTTTGTCAGATAATTCCTACACGGGCCGTTAGACCTGTCGCCATGGGCGCCGGACAAAAAAAACCCGACGCGAGGTCGGGTTTTTGTCATGCTAGGCTGGAGAACCTTGGGGTGCCCGGGACGTTACCGACACCGGGCGTGGAGAACCGTTTCGCAACGAACAGCCCTTGGGGGGCTGTTGCCGGGTCACTCCGACACCGGCCGAAGTAGGATCGCAAACCCGTTGCTGTTGAGGTGTATTCCGCGATAGACAGTCCTTGTAGGACTTTTCTCACGCAATCGCCGAACCCCTCTGCCACACCGTTCACTGCCAGATTGCCCCATGCGCCTCGTTATTCAACGTGTTCGATCGGCCGCCGTCACCATTGCGGGTCAGCCGCAGGCCGCCATCGGTCGAGGGCTGCTGGTTCTGGTGGGCTTTCGTCCGGGCGATGGAGATGCGGAGTTACAGCGCATGACGCGTCGGTTGCCGCTCATGCGCCTGTTCGAGGACGGGCAGGGGCGCATGAATGCCAGCGTGGCTGATGTCGGCGGGGCCATCCTGCTGGTGCCGAACTTCACGCTGTATGCCGATACGCGCCGTGGCCGGCGCCCGGGCTTTAGTGGCGCCGCGCCGCCGGAGGTCGCCAAGCCCTTGTTCGAGCGATTCGCTGCGCTGCTCTCGCAGGCGGCCGTGCCGGTGCGCTGCGGGGTGTTCGGTGCCGACATGCAGGTAGATCTGTGCAATGACGGCCCGGTGACGGTAATTCTTGAGGACTAGCAGCACCGGGGCGGACCCTCCTTCCCGCATGTCGCGCCTCCGCATGGAGGCCGCAATGTGACGTTGACGAACCGGCGGGAGTATCCTTGCCAACCTTCATTCGACTTTAGTTCGCCTCATGTCGGCCCGCCAGGCAACCGTCACTCGCAATACGAGTGAAACCCGCATCGAGATTCGGATCAACCTCGATGGCGACGGCTCTCGTGATATCGCGACCGGCGTCCCCTTTCTCGACCACATGCTCGATCAGATCGCTCGCCATGGCTTGATCGATCTCTTCATTGCTGCCGACGGTGATCGGCACATTGATGACCACCACACCGTGGAAGATGTGGGCATCACGTTCGGGCAGGCTTTTGCACAGGCTTGGGGCGACAAGCGCGGCCTGACCCGCTATGGCCTGGCGATGATTCCACTGGACGAGGCGCTGAGCCGCGTGGTGGTGGATCTGAGCGGCCGGCCGGGGCTGTTCTACGAGGTGGATTACCCCCGGGCCCGCATCGGCTCGTTTGATGTGGATCTGTTGCGCGAGTTTTTCCAGGGGTTTGTTAATCATGCCGGCGTGACGCTGCATATCGACAACCTCAAGGGCATCAACGCGCACCACGTGGCCGAGACCATTTTCAAGGCCTTCGGCCGTGCGTTGCGGCAGGCCGTCAGCGTTGACCCGCGGCAGCTTGACTGCATTCCTTCCACCAAGGGCTCGCTCTAGAGCGCGGCAGCGCGCGGAACACAGCATGGCGACAATCGGTGTCATTGATTACGGCATGGGCAACCTGCACTCGCTTACCCGGGCATTGCAGCGGGTGGCACCTAACCGGCGTGTGGAGCTCAGCTACGACCCTGACAGGCTGATCAAGGCTGACCGTCTGGTGCTACCCGGCGTGGGCGGGGTGCGGCACTGCATGGCCGAGCTGGAGCGGCTTGAATTGACCGAGTTCGTCCGTGAGCAGCTGGGCGAGGTGCCGTTGATGGGCATCTGCCTCGGCATGCAGGTGTTGCTCGAATACAGTGAAGAGAACAGCGGTGTCGATGCGCTCGGGGTGTTCCCGGGCCGGGTCTGCCGTTTTCCTGAGCCGCCCCCGCTGGCGCCGGGGCAGGATTTCCGCCGCAAGGTGCCGCACATGGGCTGGAACCGCGTGCAATTCGCGCGTGAGCATCCGCTGACCCGCAATGTCGCGCAGGACAGCTGGTTCTACTTCGTCCACAGCTATTACGCCCAGCCTCTGCAGGAAGAGCAGGTTTTCGGGCGTACCGAATACGGAGAGCGCTTCTGCAGCGTGTTGCTGCGTGATCGCGTGTTTGCCACTCAGTTCCACCCGGAAAAGAGTGGCCGCAACGGCCTGCAGATGCTGGCCAATTTCGTCAATTGGGATGGTGATGCCTGATGCTTTTGATCCCCGCAATCGATATCAAAGACGGTGAGTGTGTACGCCTGCGTCAAGGACGCATGGACGATGTCACCGTATTTTCCCGCGACCCGGTCGAGATGGCCCGCAAGTGGCTCGACGCCGGAGCACAGCGGCTGCATGTCGTGGATCTGGATGGCGCCGAAGCCGGCCGGCCGGTCAACCTTGAGGTCATCGAGCGAATCTGTGCCGCCGCCGGTGAGATTCCGGTACAGGTCGGCGGGGGGATCCGTGAAGAGGATCACGTCGAAATGCTGCTCGACGCTGGCGTGACCTACTGCATTATCGGTACGCGCGCCGTCACCGCGCCGCATTTTATCGGCGACCTGTGCTGCGAATTTCCCGGTCACATCATCGTGGGCCTGGACGCCAAGGACGGCAAGGTCGCCACCGAAGGCTGGTCCAAGCTCAGCCATCACGACGTGATCGATCTGGCGCAGCACTTTGAAAATGACGGTGTCATGGCCATCGTGTTTACCGATATCAGCAAGGACGGCATGATGCAGGGCGTCAATGCCGAGGCTACCCGGCAGCTGGCCGAAAGTGTGGCCATTCCGGTGATTCTGTCGGGTGGCATGACCAGCATGGCCGACATCGATGTCCTGAAAACACTCGAGCCCTCTGGTGTGACCGGCGCCATCATTGGTCGCGCCCTGTATGAAGGCGCACTCGATTTGGTGGCGTGTCAAAAGCGCCTGGACGAGGTCAGCTGAATGGGCCTGGCGCGGCGCATCATTCCCTGTTTGGACATCAATCGCGGGCGGGTAGTCAAGGGAGTCAAGTTCGTTGACATCCGCGATGCCGGTGACCCGGTCGAAGTGGCTCGACGCTATGACGCGGAAGGCGCCGACGAGCTGGTGTTTCTCGACATCACCGCCAGCGCTGAACGGCGGGAGACGCTCTACCCGGTAGTCGAGCAGGTGGCCAGCGAGATCAGCATCCCGCTCACGGTCGGGGGCGGCGTGCGCACGCCGAACGATGTCCGCCGGCTGTTGCGCAGCGGCGCCGACAAGGTGGCCATCAACACCGCCGCAGTGGAAACGCCGGAAGTGGTCCGCGAAGCCTCCGATCTCTACGGCAAGCAGTGCATCGTCGTGGCGATCGACGCCAAGCGCGTCAGCAAGCGCAAGGAGCCACCGCGGTGGCGGGTATTTACCCATGGCGGACGCAAGGATTCCGGCCTGGACGCCATCGAATGGGTCGAGCGCATGGTGCAGGAAGGCGCCGGTGAAATTCTGCTCACCAGTATGGATCGCGATGGCACCCGCTCAGGCTTTGATCTTGAGCTGACCCGGGCGGTCAGCGACGCCGCCAGCGTGCCGGTGATCGCCAGCGGCGGTGTCGGCCGGCTGGAAGACCTCGAAGACGGGCTGGCGGTCGGCAAGGCAGACGCCGTTCTGGCCGCGTCGATCTTTCACTTCCAGGAATACACCGTCGGCGAGGCCAAGGATTACCTGGCCAGTCGCGGTATTCTGGTGCGCCAGTGACGACACTCGCCGACACGATCCGCTGGAATGCCGATGGGCTCGTATGCGCCGTGGTGCAGGATGCGGTCAACGGCACCGTACTGATGCAGGCGTGGATGAATGCCGCCTCGCTGCAAAAAACCCTGGACACCGGGCTGGCAACGTTCTGGTCGCGTTCGCGGCAAGCACTGTGGACCAAGGGTGAAACCTCGAACAACACGCTGGCGGTGCGTGAGTTGCGGCTGGATTGCGATGGCGACTGCGTGCTGGTGCTGGCCGATCCGGCCGGGCCGGCGTGCCATACCGGCGCACGGGACTGCTTTTTCCGTCGGGCGCACGAGGGGCAGTGGGTCGATGCCGACCCCGCCGCTGCAACCGAAATGATGCGTCTGGGGCAAACCATCGCCGAACGTCGACGGCAGATGGATGCCGGCGGCAGCTATGTGGCATCGCTGCTGGCCAAGGGGCGCAGCAAGATTTTGCAGAAGGTGGGCGAGGAGGCCGTCGAGACCGTGCTGGCGGGAGCCGCAGGCGACGGTGAACACTTCGTCAGCGAGGCGGCCGATTTGCTGTTTCATCTGCTCGTCGCAATCGAGGAGCAAGATGTGTCGTTTGCCGATGTGCAGCAGGAGCTGGCACGTCGGTCCGGGCTTTCCGGCCTCGCCGAGAAGGCCGCTCGCAAGGAGAGTTGATATGGGTTTGGGTGGAATCAGCATCTGGCAGCTTTTGATTG
The DNA here is from genome assembly GCA_039768115.1 of Oceanococcaceae bacterium. Lineage (GTDB taxonomy): Bacteria > Pseudomonadota > Gammaproteobacteria > Nevskiales > Oceanococcaceae > MS8. The sequence continues at coordinate 6,556 of JBDNBC010000252.1, read as the reverse complement.
TCCTGGCCATCGTCGTGTTGCTGTTTGGCACGAAGAAGTTGCGCGGCATGGGCGGTGATCTCGGCTCGGCCATCAAGAGCTTCAAAGGGGCCATGAAGGACGGCGAGGACGGCAAGCCGGAAACCATGGAGCCGGACGCCGAGGCGACCCCGGAGTCACTGGCTGAGCAGAAGCGCAGCGCGGCCGACGCCGGCGTCGAAAACAGCAAAAACAGCTCCCGCAGTTAAGCCCGACGCACACCGTCTATGTTCGATATGGGTTTCGCCGAACTGCTCATCGTGGGCCTTGTTGCCCTGCTGGTGCTGGGCCCCGAGCGCCTGCCCAAAGTGGCCCGCACCGTGGGTTACTGGGGTGGCCGTGCGCGCGGCTACATGCGCCAGATCACCAATGAGCTCGAGCGCGAAGTGCGGCAGTCGGAAATTCGCGAAACCATCGAGAAGGCGCGGGCCACGATGAACACCAAGGTGGATCTGGATGCGGCGACCCGCGACGCGGACGAGCCGCCGCCCGCGTCCCCGGATGCGGCCCCACCTCCAGCCTCCGCCTCGCCGCCGGACCGCGAGCGCGGCGCATGAGCGATGCCGAGAAAGGCGCCGAGCAGCCGCTGATCGCGCACCTGCTGGAGCTCCGTCAGCGTCTGCTGCGGATTGTGCTCGGCGTGCTGGTTTGTCTGATCCCGTTGTTGCCGTTTGCGCAGACCATCTTCGCCGTGCTGGCCGAGCCATTGTTGGCCGTGATGCCAGAAGGCACCAGCCTGATCGCCACGGAGGTGGCATCGCCGTTCCTCACGCCGTTCAAGCTGACACTGCTGCTGAGTCTGGTCATCTCCATGCCCTGGACGTTATGGCAGGTATGGAGCTTTGTCGCGCCCGGCCTGTATGCCAATGAGCGCCGCTTCGCCTGGCCGCTGCTGGCCTCCAGCACCCTGCTGTTTTATCTCGGCATGGCCTTCGCCTATTTCGTGGTCTTTCCGCTGATCTTCGGCTTTTTCGTGGCGGTGGCCCCGGAAGGGGTGGCGGTCATGACCGACATCGGCCGCTATCTCGATTTCGTGATCATGATGTTTCTGGCCTTTGGCGCGGCGTTCGAAGTGCCCGTGGCCATTGTGCTGCTGGTCGGCGCGGGGTTGACCACGCCGCAGGCGCTGCGCGAAAAGCGGCCCTACATTCTGGTGGGGGCCTTCGCCGTCGGGATGCTGCTGACACCGCCCGATGTGCTCTCACAGACCTTGCTGGCGTTGCCGGTGTATCTGCTCTACGAAGTGGGGATCCTCGCCGCCAAGGTGCTGGTGCCCGGCTCGGCGGCGGTTGATGCGCAGCGCGCGGCGGACAAATCGTCGGGATCGTCCTGAGGCCTGACCCGGCCCGACCAGGCCTGCGCGGTCGAGGAACGTCAGTGCGCGGCGGCGGGCGCCCCCCCGTGCAGTGCATGCACGGGCCGAGTGTCGGGTATAACCCCGGTCCAGCGCGCAAACGACAGGGCGGCCTGCTCAATCAGCATGCCCATGCCATCGGCGGTCTGGCCGGCGCCTTGTGCCCGGGCCCAGTCGAGGAAGGGCATCGCCGCGGCCCCGTAGCTGAGGTCATAAGCCCAGCCGCCCGCGGCCAGTAATCCGGCCGGCAACGTCGGGGCCTGGCCCGAATGTCCCGCGGCCGTGGCATGGAGCACCAGCGCGCACTGCGCCTGCGCAAAATCCCCGGTATGGCCAATACGCAAAGGGCCCAGATGAGAAAATTCGGCGGCGGGGGTGGTCAGCTTGGCGGGGTCGCGGTGGCACCAGATCAGTTCGGCCGGTGCGGTGGCGAGCAGCGCCTCAACAACCCCGCGCGCGGCACCGCCGGCGCCGATCAGAGCGATGCGCTGGCCCTGCAGTGGGGCCCCCAGCCGCTCCAGATCGGCAACCAGCCCGGGGCCATCCGTCGATTCCCCCTCAATACCCGCTTCACCGTGAAGCAGCGTATTGACGGAGCCGGCCCGCTGCGCTGCGGGTGCCACGGCGGCACACAGGCGCATGACAGCCTGCTTGTGGGGCAAGGTGACATTCAGGCCGGTTCCGCCCTCGACGAAGAAGCGTTCCACGAAGGAGGCGAGGTCGGCGGCTGCGACATGGCAGCGGCGGTAGTCGAGTGCAATGCCGGTGTCCTGGGCAAAGCGGGCATGAATGGCGGGCGAGCGGGAGTGGGCAATCGGGTCACCGATCACCGCGCAACGCAGGGTCACGATTCGCCCTGTAGCCACTGCGCCACCTGGGGCGCGAAGTAGGTGAGGATGCCGTCGGCACCGGCGCGCTTCATCGCGATCAGGCTTTCGAGAACGGCTGCGCGTTCATCCAGCATGCCAGCCTGAGCCGCCGCCTTGAGCATGCCGTACTCACCGCTGACCTGATACACGAAGGTGGGCACGGCGAAGGTGTCTTTCACCCGGCGCACAATGTCCAGGTACGGCATGCCGGGCTTGACCATGACCGCATCGGCGCCTTCGGCCAGGTCCAGCTCCACCTCGCGCAGGGCTTCGTCGCCGTTGGCCGGATCCATCTGGTAGCTGTACTTGTCACCGCCGGCCAGGTTGGCGGCGCTGCCGACGGCATCCCGGAACGGCCCGTAGAAGCTGCTGGCGTATTTGGCCGCATAGGACATAATCAGCGTATTGTGCCGGCGGTCGCGCTCCAGCACTTCGCGGATGCGACCAATCCGTCCGTCCATCATGTCGGAGGGAGCGACGATGTCCGCGCCCGCGCGAGCGTGCACCAGCGCCTGGCGCGAGAGCAGGGCCACGGTGGCGTCATTGAGCACGTAGCCGTTTTCGTCAATCAGCCCATCCTGGCCGTGGCTGGTGTACGGGTCCAGCGCCACATCGGTGATGATCTGCAGGTCAGGGAAGCGGCTTTTCAGGGCGCGGATACTGCGCGGCACCAGGCCGTCCGCGTTCAGGGCTTCGCCGGCATCACTGGTCTTCAGCCGCGCATCGATGACCGGGAACAGCACCACGGCGGGAATGCCGAGATGCACCGCGCGCTCGGCGGTCTCCAGCAGTGCCGAGGGGCCCAGCCGTTCCACACCCGGCAGGGTGGTAACCGGCACGCGCCCTTCACTCTCCTGAATAAACAGCGGCCAGATCAGGTCACTCACCTGCAGATGGTGCTCGCGCACCAGGGCCCGACGCGAGGCATGGGCCCGCCAGCGGCGCGGGCGGAGATGGGGATAGGTCGCGGACATCACGAAATCCGGGGCGAGAAGCAACGCGAATTGTATCGAGGCGGCCTGCCGGGCAGGGGCATGCAATCGTTTCGCCGGTGGCCACGTCTGTTCCGTGAGACGCATCCCCGCAGGCCCGGTCCGCCGTACAGTCTGCATGGCCCCCATCAAGCGAGGATACTGAGCCGCATGAGAGACACCCTTCCGCATCTATTGCCGAGCCGGTTCCCGGCCGTCCGCCGTCGGGCCCTGACCACCTTGCAGGTCAACCTGGGCTACCTGTGCAACCAGGCCTGTCTGCACTGTCATGTCAACGCCGGGCCCACGCGCAAGGAGCTGATGGACCGCGACACCATGGACGCGCTGCTCGCGCTGATGGATGCCCATCCGGTGACGACCCTGGATGTGACCGGCGGTGCGCCGGAGATGAACCCGGAGTTTCGGTATCTGATGCGCGAGGCGCGCAAGCGCGATGTGCGGCTGATCGACCGCTGCAACCTCACCATCATCGAGCAGCCCGGCTACGAATGGGTGGCGGATTTCCTCGCCGAGCAGCGCATCGATGTGGTGGCTTCGCTGCCGTGCTACGTGGAGGAAAATGTCGACGCCCAGCGTGGCAGCGGGGTGTTTCGCGCGTCGATCGCGGCCCTGCAGAAGCTCAATGCGCGCGGCTACGGCGTGCCCGGCAGCGGACTGTCGCTGGCGCTGGTTTACAACCCGCAGGGGCCCAGCCTACCGCCCCCGCAGGAGGCGCTCGAGGCCGACTACAAGCGCCACCTGCAGGAGCAATTCGGCATCGTTTTCACCGAGCTGTACTCGCTGGCCAACATGCCGATCCAGCGCTTTGGTTCCACGCTGTTGTCGCGCGGGCAGTTCGAGGAGTACATGGAGTTGCTGCGCGTGTCGTATCGCCCCGACAACCTCGCCGGTGTCATGTGCCGCGATCTGGTAAGCATCGACTGGCAGGGGTATGTGTACGACTGCGACTTCAACCAGATGCTCGGCCTGCCGCTGGGTGCCAGCGATGTCGCCCGGGCGGAAGACTCGCAGCCGCGTTCGCCGGCGCAGCGAACGCACATTCGTGATCTGCTGACCTTGCGCGTCGAGGGGCAGCCGGTCACGGTCGCCGACCATTGTTATGGCTGCACGGCCGGCCAGGGTTCGAGCTGCGGCGGCGCGCTGAACTGAGTCGCGCCATGCGACTGGTGAAACGCCTGCTCCTGCTGACCGCGGTGGTGCTTGTCATTGCCGGTGTTGCCGCCGCGGTGTTGTGGAACAAGCCGCCGCCGCGCGGCGCCCATGACGACCATCTTCTGGCCGGCCTGACGGCATCGAATGCCACGGCGGAGGGGCTGAGCGTGTCCTGGTGGGGTGTCTCCGCGATCCTCATCAGCGACGGGCAGACCCGCCTCTTCATCGACCCCTACTTCAGCCGGCCCGAGGGCGTGCTGCGGATGCTGCGCAATGCTCCAATCGCCCCCGATGAGGCGCGCATTCGCGCGGGCCTGCAGGCCGCCGGCGCCACTGCGCTCGACGCCGTGCTGGTCTCGCATTCGCACCATGATCACGCCATGGATGCCGGCGTCGTGGCCCGGGAAACCGGCGCGTTATTGCTGGGCAGCGAGTCGACACTGAACATCGGTCGCGGCGCGGGCCTAGCCGAGTCGCGCCTGCGGCGCATGGATCCGGACCAGCCGCTGCGGATCGGTGACTTCACGATTCGCTTTCGGCGCAGTGCGCATGCTGGCGCCACTGGCGGGCGGCCCACCGGAGATATCGTCGCCCCCCTGCATACCCCGGCGCGCTACCTCGATTACCGCCAGGGGGGCACGTGGTCGATTCACTTGGACCACCCCCGGCACCGTTTTCTGCATCACGGCAGCGCTGGCTGGCGCGATGATGCCCTGCGCGGCCTGCAGGCCGACACCGTTCTGCTCGGTGTGGCGCTGGTGGATGACTGGGAGCGCTATCTGCACCAGACCGTCGATGCGGTCGCCGCGACCCGGGTGATCCCCGTGCACTGGGATGACTTCACCCGCCCGTTTGGCCGCGACGTCCGCCCCATGCCCTGGGTGGTGGATCTGCCCGAGACCTTCGTCACCCTCGCACGTGAGCGTCCGGCGCTGGCGGTACATACGCTACCGGCAGGCCAGCCCGTCCGTTGGCCACCGCTTGCGGCGACAACGCCGTGAACAAACGCATTTGTCCCTTCAACTGATGATCACGCCATGAGCATTACCAGCGTCCTTGACCGTTATTCCGCCGCCTCGCAAACCGTCGAGCCCGCCCTGTGCTGTCCGGTTGATTACGACACGGCACTGCTGAAAATCCTGCCGGCGGAAATCATCGAGCGCGACTATGGCTGCGGTGACCCGTCGCGCTATGTGCATGAGGGCGATGTGGTGCTCGATCTCGGCTCGGGCGGTGGCAAGATCTGTTACATGGCCGCACAGTTGGTGGGGCCGGAAGGGCGCGTTATTGGCGTCGACATGAACGACGACATGCTCGCGCTGGCGCGCCAGTATCAGCCCGAGATGGCCCGGGTCATCGGCAGCGACCGCGTGGCCTTCCACAAGGGCAAGATCGAGGATCTGGCCTTGTCGATGGATGCCGCCGAGGAATGGCTGGCAGCCCACCCGATCCGCAGCAGCGCGGATCTGCTGCGCTACGAGGCCTGGGCACGCGAACAGCGTCAGGCGGCGCCGATGATTCCCGATAGCAGCGTCGACCTTGTGGTGTCGAACTGCGTACTGAACCTGGTCGGCAAGCCCCAGCGCGCGCAGATGATCGCGGAGATTTTCCGGGTGCTGCGGCCCGGCGGGCGGGTGGCCATCTCCGACATCATTTCCGATGAGGATGTGCCGGCGCATCTGCAGAGCGACCCCACACTGTGGAGCGGCTGCATTTCCGGCGCGTTCCAGGAAGAGGAGTTTCTGCAGGCATTTTTGGACGCGGGTTTTGCGGCCGTGGCCTATGACAAATGGGACGCGCAGCCCTGGCAGGTGGTCGAAGGCATCGAGTTTCGCTCGGCGACGCTGGTGGCGACCAAACCGGCGGGCACGGTGTGCATCGACCGCGGGCATGCGGTGATTTACAAGGGGCCGTTCGCGTCGGTCGCGGATGACGAGGGCCATGAATTCCCGCGCGGCGCCCGGATGGCGGTGTGCGAGCGCACCTTCGCGTATCTGACCACCGGGCCGCTGGCGGACAGTTTCATCGGCATCACGCCCCGGGAGCTGGCGCCGCCCCAGGAATACTGCGCGCCGATGGGGACGCGGCGGCCGGCGGCCGTTTCCCAAGGCGGGTCGCACTCGGGGCAATCGTGTGCGCCTGAGAGTGGTAGCTGCTGCTAGCGTGGTGGT
>JBDNBC010000251.1:0-12731 GCA_039768115.1 Oceanococcaceae bacterium | reverse complement strand
GTTGACCGACTACCAACTCACCGTGGCCGAACTCACCGAGCTGACCGGCCTTGCCCAGAGCCGGATTTCGTCGCATCTCTCGCGCATGCGTCGCCACGGCTTGCTGGATGAAGACCGGCGCGGGAGTGCCACACTGCAGCGCCTGCGCACGCCCCTGCCCGACCTGTCGCGCCACTTACTCAACGTGTTGCGCGCCGAAATTGATAGCGACATCGCGGGCCAGGACCGCGAAGCCGCACAGGCCCTGGTCGCTCGGCGCGCCCAACGCCAGGGCTGGGCTGCGGGCGTGGCCGGAGAAATGGAGAAGCACTATTCCCCGGGCCGTGGCTGGGAGGTGATCACCCATACCCTGTTGCCGTTTTTGCAACTGGGCGATGTGCTGGACATCGCCGCCGGTGACGGTGTGGTGGCGCAGCTACTGGCCGCCCGATGCACGCGAATGACCTGTGTCGAACTGGATGACACCGTTGCACGTGCCGGCGCCCGCCGCATCGCAGCTATCGCCAACGCGCTGTATGTTCGTGCCGATATGCACGCCCTGCCTCTGGCCGATCAGCAATTCGATACCGTTTTACTGCTCAATGCCCTGACCTATTCACCGGCGCCTGCGCAAGTCATCCGGGAAGCGGCGCGCGTGGTGCGGCCGGGAGGACGGGTGGTTCTCACCACACTCGACGCCCACGATCATCCGGCCAGCGTCGCGCTTTACGATCATTGCAATCAGGGTTTTCAGCGGACGGAGCTTGCGGCACTGCTCAGTGCACATGACCTGCAACTGGACCCATCGAGCACCGCACGCATTACCGAAACCCGCCCGCCGTTTCACGGTGTGCACGTGGTAGCCGCCTATCGTGTTGCCAAGACTGGCGCCCGCGACCCGGCGGCGCGCTAGACCGCGGACGCCACATTTCCATGGCGGTACCGGAAACGTTCACCACGCTGGGCCAGAAGTTGCTGACACTGGCCGACGGCCTAAGCGGCGCCCTGATCGGCTTGGTGTTCTATGGCCTCTGGGCGGTGTGGGCCAATCATGATCACGGGCTCCCCATCGCCTTGCGCGCCGGAATGATCCAGGGCGGCTTGAGCTTCGTCGTGACGCTGACCGGTACCCAGCTGATGAAAACGCTATATCGCATGCCCGGACCACCGTGGTGGCGGCTCCTGCGCGCCTGCGGCGGCGCGCTGCTGGCAATTTATGGTCTCATCGTTGGTGCGCACCTGTGGAACGGGACGCCCAACATTCTGTTGACGCTGGCGCCCGGTCTGCCGATTACAATTGCGTTCTGTTTAAGTTTCTGCTGGGGCCTGTCTCGATACGCCCCACGCCCACCATCACCCCGGACCTTTGCGTGATTGCGCTTCCTTCGCTTTTGGTTGATGTCCTGCTCACCCTTGATGAGCTGCGCCTGCTGTTGATGCTGCCGGCCCTTGATACGCGCTTCTATCGGCGAGTTCTGGGCCCGCACACCCGTCACGTGCTCGACCATTTTGATGCGCTGCTGGCCGGCTGGTCGGCAGGCGTGGTGGACTACGACGCCCGTGGTCGGGACCCGCGCACGGAGCAGGACCGCGAAGTCGCCGCCGCGCGCCTGGCCGAGCTCCGCACCCGGCTGAACAGCCTGGCCGATGCCGCGCCCGGTCGACCGCTATGGATTCGCAGCCGCACAGCCACGGACCGCGATGCCGAGGCCATTCCCTCGACGCTGGCTCGGGAACTGCAGTTCCTGCAAAGCCACACGGTGCATCATCTTGCGCTGGTCCGCGCCCACGCCGACATCACCGGTGTTGAACTACCCGAGGACATGGGCAAGGCACCGTCGACTCTGGCCCTGGATCGCCTGCGTGGCACCGGCTGACCCATACCGGCAACGCGTCAGCCGCGGGCAGCGTCTGGGGATCCGTCTGCAACGGGCTCAGCGCTGGGAATTCTGGCCGGGCTGGCTGTTTTACATCCCCATAGTGATCTGGATACTGCTGTGCGGCCTGCGCCATCGGCAGCCCACAGCTTTCAGCGCAACCAACCCCGGCATGGACAACGGCAGCGTGGTGGGAGAGCGCAAATCACGCATGCTGCTGCCACTGCAAGAGGCCCTGCCCGACGTTGTTCCGCCGACCCGGCTTCTCGATGCCTCCTTCACCACGGCCTGCGCCGAAGTGCTGGCGCTCGCCGATGATTGCGGCTGGCCGCTGGTGCTCAAACCCGATATCGGCCAGCGGGGCCGTGGCGTCGCCATCATTCACTCGCCCGCGCAGGCCCGTGCCTATCTCAAGATTGCCACCGCACCCGGTTTGGGTTTCCGGGTACTTGCGCAAGCCTTTGCAGGCGGCGATGAGTACGGGGTGTTCGTGCGCCGCGAGCCCGGCCACGAGGAATTCCATATCTCGTCAGTCACGCACAAGGCACTGCCCACCCTGGTAGGCGACGGGCAGCATTCCCTGGCGCAACGGATACTCGACGATGACCGTGCCCGCTTGATCGCCCCCTTGCTGTTCACCCGCCACGCCGACCAGCTGGATGACATCCTGCCCGCGGGTGAAGAGCGGCAACTGGTGGAGCTCGGCGCGCACTGCCGTGGAGCAGAATTCCGCAATGCCATGGCGCTGACGGGCCCGGCGTTGAGCGCCACCATGACCCGAATTGCACAGGCGCTCCCCGGCTTCGATTTCGGCCGCATTGACCTGCGCGCCCGCTCTCCCGAAGATCTGCGCCAGGGTCGCCACATCCAGGTGCTCGAAATCAATGGCGTCACCAGCGAGCCCGCGCATGTGTATCACCCCGGCACGAGCCTGTGGCAGGGCCTGCGGGTGTTTTGCGAACACTGGAGCCACGCGTTCGAATTGGGCCGTGAGCGGGTTCGCCACGACGGCATTCGGCCGCTGAGCCCGTTGCGACTGCTCGCTCTGTTTCGCGAGGACCTGCGCCGATTTGCCCCCTGTGAAGCGGCCAGTCACGCCGCCATGACCGCCGGGGGCCGGAAACTTGCTGCACCAATGGCACTCGGAGAACCACACGGGTTGGCTGGAGCCGATCCCAAGGCACAGGCACAATAACCTTTGGGCAAACCGTTCGTGACGATCATGCGCATTTCTCTTTTGCTGCTGGCGCTGGCCACAGCCACCGCTCCCGCTCACGCCATCACCCGGCCACTGCTTGCCGGCCTGCAGGATCTGCTGCCTTACCAGCTCAATGCGCTGGCGCCGGCGCTCGATGACCTTGCCCCGGCCCGCGAAGCGCCCATGCTGCCGTATGCGTTGGCCGAAGACGTGGACCTTGATTCGCGTCGGGATGGCCGCTGGCTGCAGCGGGATGGCCATGCGGTGTGGCGCCTGCGGCTGCGCGGTGACGACGCCCTCTCCCTGAGCGCCAGCCTGGGCCCGTTGAATCTACCCATCGGCACGATCATTCGGATCGCCGACGGCAGCGGCGAAGTGCACTCCGAGCATTTTTTTGATGCGCTGCGCAGTCGTTACCAGACCCCCATCGTTCCGGGGCAGGACATGGTTCTCGAGGCGGAACTGCCGGCAGGCCGGCATCCGGACGCCTTCATCGCCGTGCGCTCGGTGCAGCAGGGCTACCGTGATATTCGTCAGCGCCGCAAGTCCGGCAGCTGCAACATCGATACCGCCTGCCCCGAAGCCAATGCCTGGAGCGAAGCCGTGCGTGCCACGGCGCGCATTACTATCAATGGCACCAGCCTGTGCTCGGCAGTCCTCCTTAACAACACCGAAAATGACGGCCGGCCCTTGTTACTGACCGCCAATCATTGCGGGCTGACCCCATCCAACGCCGCGGCCACCGTGGTGTACTGGAACTTTGAGACTAGCGAGTGCGGCGGCACCCCGGATGGCAGCCTGGGTCAGTCGCAATCCGGTGCCACGTTGTTGGCGAGCAATCCTGATCCTGACTTTGCGCTTCTCGAACTCGACCGCCCGCCCCCCAGCAGTTTTTCCGTGTACTACGCGGGCTGGGACAGCCGCGGCAACGGCTTCCCGAGCGGCGTGGGGGTTCATCACCCGGCCGGCGACGAAAAGCGCATCAGCCTTTTTGACCGCAGCCCGCGCAAGACCCGTGCACTGGTGGATGGCGATCCCGTGCAGAGCTGGCAGGTATTCTGGAGCGCCGGCGTCACCGAGCCGGGATCGAGTGGCTCGGGCCTGTTCGACAATACGGGGCGCGTCGTCGGACAGCTGTCCGGCGGTAACTCGTCCTGTGACAACCCCGGTGGCAGCGATGTGTACGGCCGTATGGATTTTGGCTGGGACAACGCGTCAAGTGATCAGCGTAACCTGCAACCCTGGCTGGCCCCCGGCAGCACACAACGCGTGATCGACGGGCGCGACAGCGCCGTGTTTGGCGCCCGGGCGCGCGATGATGCCTTTGTTGTCGCGCGCGGAGTCCGCAGCAGCATCCCTCTGCCGGTCCTGCTCAATGATTCCGGCCCGCGGCCGCTGCGCATTGTTGATGCCAGCAGCAGTCAGGGTCAGCTTCGTGTTGATGGCAACCGCCTCCTGTACACACCGGCAACCGATGATGACGCCGTGATCGAATACCTCATCATCGATCGTGATGGTTCAACCAGCCGTGCGCAGGCTCAAGTGCGGCCCTCCGCTCGTGAGAACGTATTGAGCAACGCCGCGCCGGCGTTACGCGGCGGCAGTCTGGATCTCACACTGATGCTACTCGGACTCGCGGGCCTGATATGCCGGTCCAGGCGGCGGCCCCGACCTGCATGACACCGACCATCACGCTGATCCCGCCGGCTACGGACAGCGTCCTGCGACAGGCCTGCCAGCAACTGCGCGAGCACGTGTTTATCGTCGAGCAGAAGATTGATCCGCGGATCGAGCGTGATGATCGCGATTCCGACAGCTGGCATCTGCTGATGCATGACAAAACGATGGCGCTGGCCACCGGCCGGCTGTTGCCCGAGGGCCGCATCGGGCGCATGGCCGTTGATTCGCGCTGGCGTGGTCAAGGCCTGGGACGGTGCATTCTCGAGGGTCTGTTGCTGATTGCCGCCAGCCAGGGCCTACCCCGGGTGGGCCTGCACGCCCAGGCGGGTGCAGTGGACTTCTATCGGCGGGCGGGGTTCGTGACCTGCGGCAAAGACTTCGTCGAAGCCGGCATCCTGCACACGCCCATGGATCGCGCCTGCCCTGCGGCACCTGAAGACCTCCAACGCGCGCTGGACGAGTTGCAGCGGGCCACCTTCTCTTCCACATGAGCCCGAACGCCCACCTGATTCGACCGGCGCCGTTACTTCGCCGCTTGGCCGCCGCACTGTACGACAGCTTGCTGGTCATCGCCCTGTGGTTTCTGCTGGGTTTTGTCGCGCTGATTTTCACCGGCGGCCAGGCCGTTCCGGCGCGCCACCCCCTGTTTCTGGTGGTGATCTGGGGCACAACCGCGCTATTTTTCGTGGTGTTCTGGACTCGCGGCGGTCAGACGCTTGGCATGCGGGCCTGGCGACTGCAGGTGCGACGCGCCGACGGCGCTGGACCCATGACCACCGGCTGGGCGGTGCTGCGGTTGATCTGGGCGGTGCCGAGTTGGCTCCTGGGCGGTATTGGGCTGTGGCTGATGCTGTTCGACCCGCAACGACGCACCCTGCACGACCGACTCAGCGGCACTGAGGTCATCCTGGTTCCCCCACCCCGTCCGACACCCTGATACCGGCCGCGGCGTAGCTGCGCATAGAATGAACGGCCGCAAGTCCGAAACGATTCCGCATGCTGTTCTCCAACCCTCGTGTTTTGCCCGCTCTGCTGCTCTGTGTCGGATTCGGTCTGGCGGGCTATCGCTGGTTAGAGCTGGAGCGTATTCCTCCCGTCGATGAAGGGGAGATTGCGCTCGCTGTTGAGCTGAACTACGCGCTGGATCTGGCGCGCCGTGAAAAAGACGGCGAGCCGGCCCGGGACGCCCAGCAACGGCTCGATGACAAACGCGCCCTGCGCGAGGAAATCGTGGCGCACATCGATAGCGAGCGCAATGAGCTGGAACTGCAGATCACGCAGGGCCTGATCGCGGGACTCCTGGGCCTTTTGCTGTACCTGGGCGTGCTGGTTCTGCAGGCCAAAGGCGTCGTCAAATGAGCGAGGGCTTCCGAACCCCGTGGTGGCTGCTGCCGCTGGAAGGGCGTGCGCTGGCTGAATATTCAACGGCCTACCTGCGCCGCGGGCACTCCGGCATGGAGCGCGGCGATGGCCACCGCGTCATCGTGATTCCGGGCTTTCTTGCCGATGACTTTGCCGTGCGGCCCTTAGTGCAGGCCCTTATCCGCACCGGCTACCGGGCGCAGAGCTGGGGGCTAGGTCGCAACACCGGAATGACTCGCGAGCGCGGAAGCCAGTTACAGTCACTGGTTGATGCCGGCTGCACCGAGGACGATGACACGCTGAGCCTGATCGGCTGGAGCCTGGGCGGCATCTTTGCACGTGAACTCGCCCGCCGCATGCCGGATTCGATTCGACAGGTCATCACCCTCGGAAGTCCGATTCAGGACAGCGCCCATCTCACCATCGCCCCGCTCTACCGCCTGTTTCGGCCTGGCAGCGGGAGTACCGTTGATCCGCAGCAGCAAGCGCGGCTGGCTGAGCCGCCGCCAGTGCCTTGCTCGGCGATCTACACGCGGAGCGACGGCATCGTTCCCTGGGAAGCCTCATTGGAGCCGGAGCGACCGCACACGCGCAACATTGAGGTGCGGGGGTCGCACTTTGGCCTGCCGGCGAATGTCGACGTGTGGCGGGAGTGCGCGCGGCTGCTGGCCCACCCCAAGGCGCGCCCCAAAGCAACGACCGCTGGCCGCAAGCGAACGACGCGCTGACGGGCGGGCGGTGGCGTTTTGATGGGGAATAAATGGTGGAGCGGAGGAGGATCGAACTCCCGACCTCGTCATTGCGAACGACGCGCTCTCCCAGCTGAGCTACCGCCCCACAGTCGTGGCCCCCAGTGTACTGAAAATCGAGTGCCCCGGTGACGCTCATTGTCATCCTCGCCCGTGCGCCGCAGCCCGGTCGCTGCAAGACCCGGCTCCAGCCCGCCGTGAGTGCGCGCGGCGCCGCGCAACTGCAGGCCGCCCTTCTGCAGCGCACCGCGCGAACGGCTCAGGACAGCGGGCTGGCGCTGGAGATTCATGCCACCCCGTCGCTCCGGCACCCGACACTGCTGCGGCTACGCCGCAGCGGAATCCGCCTGCGCCGGCAGCCGGCAGGACATCTCGGCCGGCGCATGCAGACGGCGGCGCGGCGTGCGCTGCGAACGCATTCGCGCGTCATCATTCTGGGGACCGATTGCCCACGCCTGACGACGGCAGACATCCACTGGCTCGCGCAACCGGGTGAACCCGCCTTGATTCCTGCCAATGATGGCGGATACGTGGCCCTCGGCCTGTCGGCCCCACTGCCGCGGCTATTCCAGGCGGTGACCTGGGGCGGTCCGCAGGTACTGCAGCAGAGCTTGCGCAACCTGCGCCGTACGGGACGGCGTCCGCGCCTGTCCCCCCCGCTTCCGGACCTCGACACACCCCAGGACTGGCATAGGCATCGTCGACAAGGATGGCTCTCGAACGCCGACATCTGGCGCCGCTGCTGAGCCGGCAGCGCATGCAGAAAAAAATTTCTTGCATTTTGAAGTGACTTGGCAATACTGCGCGTGTGTCCGCCGTGGACACGGTTGCTCGTGGAGGATCACGCATGGGCGGCAAAGCCAAAGACGACTTTGAAGACGACCTGGATTTCGCCGACGAAGGCGACGATACCCCCACCCTTGATGCCACTACCGCAAACGGCAATCGCACCGGGGGGTTGACGCTTGCGCCACGTTCGCGGCGCAACTGGCGTGATGTGGAACGCGCTCGCGAAGAGCGAGAGATGCGGCGCTTGCTAAGCCCCGTCGACGACTGGATGGATCTGGTCGAACGTCCGCAGCGCTCCCGTTAGAGGCGTCGGCTCACGTGCGTTACCAGCCGCACTGACGGTTGGTATTGCGCGCGTCCAGCCAGGACTTGAGCGGCGCAAAGTATTCCAGCACGGCCGAGGCGTCCATGGTCCGGGTGCCGGTCAGTAATTCCAGGGTCTCCGGCCACGGGCGCGACTGACCGGCCGACAGCAATTGCCACATCTTGCGGCCGGCTGCACTGGAGCGGGCAAAGCTGCAGCGGTGCAGAGGGCCGCTGTAGCCAGCCGCATCGCACATGGCCTGATAGAACTGAAACTGCAGGATGTGTGCGAGAAAGTAGCGCAGATACGGCGTGTTCCCCGGAACGTGATACTTCGCGCCCGGGTCAAAATCGGCCTCGGTTCGCTCAACAGGCGGCGCAATGCCCTGGTACTTTTCGCGCAGCGCCCACCAGGACGCGTTGTAGTTCTCGGTTGGTGTCGCGCCAGAAAAGACCTCCCAGCGCCACTTGTCCACCAGCAGCCCAAATGGCAGAAACGCGATCTTGTCGAGCGCCATCTGCATCTGGGTATTGATCACCGATGACGTACCGCCGGCGACATCATTGACCGGCGCCAAGCCCACCGACGCCAGATAATCCGGTGTCATGGCCAGCACCATCGTGTCGCCAATGGCCTCGTGGAAGCCGTCATGGGCGCCGCTTTGATAAACCGCCGGCAAATCGTTGTAGGCCAGGTAGTAATACACATGGCCCAGCTCGTGGTAGATCGTGGCCAGGTTTTCCGCATCCGGTTTGATGCACATCTTGATGCGCACGTCACCGGCCAGGTCGATGTCCCAGGCCGAGGCATGGCACACCACATCGCGATCACGTGGCTTGGTCAACAAGGAGTTCTGGTAGAAGCGGCCGGGCAGCTGCGGCATCCCCAGCTCGGTGTAAAACCCTTCCGCCTGACGCACCATTCGTTCAGCCGTGTAGCCCTGCGACTGTAGCGCCGCCGTGACGTCCATCGCCGGCGCA
This sequence comes from Oceanococcaceae bacterium, assembly GCA_039768115.1. Classification (GTDB taxonomy): domain Bacteria; phylum Pseudomonadota; class Gammaproteobacteria; order Nevskiales; family Oceanococcaceae; genus MS8. Next base: position 3,813 of record JBDNBC010000251.1, on the reverse strand, counting down.
TCCGGGTACGGCGCGACCAGCGGGTAAATGTTGCCCCACTGCTGCGACCACATGTTGCCAAGCAGATGAGCCGGAATGGGCCCCGTCGCAGGCGCCACGGCCTCCCCGTATTGCGCATGCAGTTGTGCCCGCACCTCGCAGTGCAAGGCTTCGTATAGCGGGGCCACCTGCGCCCACAGGCCCTCAACCGTGGCCTCCAGGGCCTGCGGGCTCATGTCGTAGCCGGCACGCCAGTACTCCCCGGCATCGGCGAAGCCAAGCTCGCGCGCGCCGGTGTTCTGCAATTCCACAAAGCGGGCATAGTCTGCGCGCATCGGCGGTGCCACCGTGCGCCATCCGCTCCAGGCCTCCTGTAGCGCCTGCGGGTCACGGGAGTGCGCCATAATGTCTTCGAGCGCACCCAGGTCCTGACAGTCGGCGGCGTCACCGTCGGGGCAATACCGGCCGCTGCCGTAGCGCGCCTCCAGAACACTGCCAATCTCGGTCAGCTCAGAGAGAAGCTGCGGATCACTGGGCACCCCGTTGGAAAGACGAAGTAGCCGCAACTGACGTTGGCTGTCGGCATCCAGAGTCAATCCGTCGAAGCGCCGCGCCGCCAGCGCCTGTGCGCTATTCCACGCGAGGTAACGCTCGTAGCTCTTGGCGGCCATGCGCTGTGTGTCTGGCGTGATATAGGTGGCCTGCACCCACGCCGCACGCGCCGCTTCGGTCGCATGCTCGCGAATCTCGCGGTCGTAGTTGGCGAGAAACGCCTGCGCTTCCGCCGCTGTCGGCGCATCCGCCGCTGACCCGTTCGGCGCGGCAGGATACCCGATCGCGCAGCCCGTCACGCTGGCCGCCGCTGCGACGGCAAGGTAAACCCGGCGCATCAGATACGCTCCGGAATAATGGGTGCAGCCGGCGGGTCAGTCGGCTGTTCTGTATCCGGCAGTCGGCCAATCATCCTTGTCAGCAGCGGCGTGATTACCAGCAGTACCGCAGCCGTACCGATACCCACCCAGAACAGACCCTCGAACAGCTGCGCGTAGGTCTCCCGCGCCGCTGCCAGATCGCGCACGATACCGGCATCCGTCTCCACGGCTGCCAGCTTGGATATCTGCGCGGCGATGAATTCCGAATACGCCGTGGCCAGGAACCACGCGCCCATCATCACCCCGACCACATTGGGAACCGCCAGCTTGGTCACCGCCGACAACCCGACCGGAGACAGACACAACTCACCCGTGGTGTGCAACAGATACGCGAGCACGAACCAGATCAGCGCGACCTGGCCCGCCGCGTTGGGCATGGCCGAACCGATGACCAGCGCACCGAAACCCAGTCCCGCCTGGGCAATGCCCAGCGCGAATTTCAGCGGCGTACTCAAGTCCCGGCCACGGCGCCCCAGCGCCTGCCAAAGTGCCGCGAACGCGGGTGCCAGCAGGAAAATAAACAGCGCATTCAGCGCGCCCAGCTGGGCCGCGGTGACCTCGAAGCTCCCCACTTCGCGATCCAGCACGCGGTCCGCAAACAGGGTCATGCTCGCCGCCGACTGTTCAAACAAGGCCCAGAACACCACAGTGAAGATGGTCAGCGTGGCCAGAACCAGCATGCGGTTTCGCTCCTCGCGGTTGCAGCGCTGTGTCACGAACCATGCCAGCCAGGCCAGCACGGTCAGCGAGAGCACGTTCAGAGTCCAGTGCACCACGGCCTCGAACTGCACCATCTGCCACACCACCACGAGCGCCAGAATGCTGCCGATGTAGATCACCCATTCACGGGACAGCCCGGCAAAAACCGGTGCGCGCAACATATCCGGATCATGCGGCTCGGCATGACCGTGAAGATGTTTTTGCCCGGCCAGAAAGGTAATCAGACCAATCAGCATGCCGATGCCGGCGGCGCCGAAACCGTAAGCCCAGCCAAAGGTCTCGCCAAGGTAGCCACACAGCAGCGTGGCCGTGAAGGCGCCGATATTGATGCCCATGTAGAAAATCGTGAAGCCCGCATCGCGGCGGGGATCACTGGGCGCATACAGGCGACCGACGATCGTCGAGATGTTGGGTTTCAGAAAGCCGACGCCGACGATAATCAGCGCTAGCGAAAAATAGAACACCTGCAGCGCCAGGTCATCGCGCACAGCCACACCATCCACCATCTGCGCCTGCTGTCCCTCGAAGGCCATGCCCAGGTGCCCCAGACACAGCAGCACCGCGCCAAAGGTGACGGCCTTGCGCATACCCAGATAGCGGTCTGCCAGCATGCCGCCGATAACCGGCATGGCGTAGACAAGCGCGGCATACGATGCCAGCACGCCCAATCCGAGCTCGTCAGTGAACAGGTGGTATTTGGTCAGGTAGAGCAGCAGCAAATACTTCATTCCATAGAATGAAAAGCGCTCCCACATCTCGGTGGTAAAACACACGATCAGCCCACGCGGGTGCTGCGAAAACATCCGGATCATTGACGGACTCTCCTGTGCGCCAGTGGCGCCTCACGCCTTGGACAGATCGTACGCACGCGAAGGCGCGGCGACGTCCACCCCTGCCAAAAAAACAAAAGGCCGCACGAAGCGGCCCTTTGCATCTGGTGCGGGTGCACCGTTCTCCCCCGATGGATACACACCCTGACCCCGTCTATCTACCCGTTGCCTCACTGCTGTGACGAAACCGCCGCAACCATCACGACAACTTGGATTTCAAGACATTAGCGATACTTTATTTGAATTTGAACGCTTTGGCCAGTATCGCCACCGTCAACGTTCCGGCACCGAGGTTGATGCCTCCGGTCACGCTCATCACCGACGCCAGCAGCGTGACGTCGTTTTCACGGCACGCGTCGACCAGATCGGCGTAGCCCGGCAGCCCACGGACGACATCAAGGTCCCCGGCATAGCTGAGCACTACGAAAGGCGCATCGAGACCGGCGTTGACCGCACGCCGGATGTTTTTCAGCACCCGGCCCGCGGCCGCATCGAAGCCGCGGACATGGGCGAGTGCTTCGGTCTGGTTGCCCGCCCCGTGCAGAATGGGCTTGAAGTCGAGGGTGTTGGCTAACGTCGCCGCCAGCCAGCCCACGCTGCGATCCCCTTTGCGGCGAGCCCGGGCGCGCAGGTAGTAGGTGTCCGCCGGCACCGCATAGGCATGCACCGACGCGATCATGGTGTCGATATCCGCGCGCAGCGCGGCAACCGACGCGCCTTCGGCGATGCGCCGGGCCGTTTCGGCGGCGATCACCCCCTGTCCGCTGAGCAGGGTTCCGGTATCGACCACGCGCATGGCAAATGGCGCATCACAGCCAGCATCCTCGCGGGTCGGCTTGTAGCCTGAGAGAATCCGGAATGAGGCCTTCGTCGCGTTCTCGAAAATCTGCGAGCGGCTGCGCATCACCGTTTGACAGAATACGTGATCGAATTCACCCACCAACCGGCCGAGGAACAATTCGGTGATCTGGTCGGTGTCATAGGCACGCGTCTCTGCCGTCACCCCGCGGCGGCCGATATCGTTGTGATAGAACTCCATTGCTGCCGCAGAGTCATGCGTGTCGACCAGCTCATCGCCGTCCAGCCGAATCGCGACCGGAAGCAAGGCAATCCGGTGCTCGCGGCGAAAATCTTCCGGCAGGTCACAGGTGGAGTCGACCACCAGTCCGATACGCATGAATCGTCCTTGGTTAATTCAGGGGGGCGTCAGGCGGCGGCGTATCCGCCGCGGCGAACAGCTGCTCGACCTGGGCGGGGTCGTAGCGATAGCTCGCCCCACAGTACCCGCATTCGATATCGATCTGGCCACGTTCACGAATCAATCCACGGGCATCGTCGTACCCCAGACCCAG
>JBDNBC010000250.1:0-9440 GCA_039768115.1 Oceanococcaceae bacterium | reverse complement strand
GTCGGGGAAGGGGTTATTGCCGTCGCCGTCGACGAAGTCGTTGCTGCCGTAGGTGATGAGGTTGCCGGCCTCGTCGTAGCCGCGCCCGGCGGTGGTTCCCGCACAGCCCAGCGAGGCGTCGTGACAACGCGTCAGGCTGCCGCCCAGGCTGGTGAAGACCAGATCGACCAGGGAAATCTGCATCGGCATCCGCGGCCGGTAGGCCACCTCGCCCTGGAATGAATACTCTCCGAAGGAGGTGTTGAAGCTGAAGCCGTACATCTGGAGATCCTCGGGGTACTCCAGCTGGGCTTTGATCGAGTCCAGTCCCAAAGCATCGTTCAACGGCGCATTGGGATCATTGATCAACAAATTTGTAAATCCGGAAATCGCGGCATTCACGTTGGTGACGCCGATATCTGCCAGAACTCCGGGGCGCTGTGTTGCCAGGGTCAGAATTTGCGGAATGACACCGGCCTGTGCTTCCGGCAGGGACACGGGCAGGTTCGGGCACGCCTGCAAGAACTCCAGCGTATTGCGGGCGTCGATGCCGAGATCGTTCCCTTCCCGGCGCGCGCAACTGGCGTCACCGGCGTAAAAACTGGCATAGGGCAGCTTCGAGTGGTAGTTCATGAAGTACAGCCCGAATTCAGTGCCGTTGTTCAGGTCATAGAAGTACTTCTTGAAGGCCACACCAAACTGACCGCTGTCGCGCGCGCGGCGCTCGGGCAACAGCTCGGCGGTAGGCGTTGTGGGCGTGATCAGGGCCAGCGGATTGTCGACAAAGGCCGCGACACCGTCGGGGTCTTCGTGGCCGCTGAAGGTCAGATTGACGTTATCCACTAGATTGTCTGAGCCCACATCGAGAAACGACATGAAGGTGCCGGGTGTGGGGATTTCAATGGGCTCCCACTCGTACTGGTAATACGCTTCGACGTCGATCTCCCAGAAGGTTTGCGTGCTGAGGCGGATCATCCCGACCGGTAGAAATAGCTCTTCCAGCAAGCCAAAGCCCAGGCGGAACAGACTGTTGGCGTTGACCGGCTGGGCCTGGTTGACGCTGTTGATCACCGCGACCGTGCTCTGCCCCCAGTTCACAGTTTGGCGGCCCACGCGAAAAATCAGGTTGCGGTCACCCACGAACGGGACGGTGCCAAAGAAATTGAAATCGAGCAGGTCGTAGCGCAGTGCCGCCTGCTCCGCCGTGCGCTGGTCACGGTCGTTGCGTACCACTTCGCCGGGACCGTACACGCGGTTGAAATACCGGTTGGAAGTTTGCGGCTCATCGGTGACGCCGGTACGGCCCGCATTCTCCGCTGTCACCCGGTTCGGGTGAAATTCCTCGAAATCGTAATTCACATAATCGTAAATCCCGATGCCGCGGACGAATATGCCGAAATTGCCGAACTCCACTTTCAAATCATTATTGATCTTCAGTGGCGCCTGGGTGACGTCGCCGCGGCGATAGTTGAGATTGCCATCATCCAGATTCACCGAGGCCTGACCCGGAGCGCGGGCCAGTTGTTGCGCCGGATGAAGTTGTTCGCGGTGGACGCCCTGACAGTACTGGAATGCTCCCGAACACAGATCCGGATTCAGGTTCAATTTGCCGATCAGGTTATCGGCCGGCTCTTCAATTCGCCAGCTGTAGCCGAAGGTGCCGGTGTTGTTCAGCACGCCATTGAAATTCTCACCGAAGAGGCGAAAATCGAATTGAATGGCGTGGACAGGCGCCATGAAAAGCAACAAGAGCAATGCAGGCGCAATGGCGCCTCGAATCCGTTCGAATGCACGCATGATCGTCTCCCTAACCAGAAAAGGACGAGGGCGCTATGGCCCTCATCCGCGCTTGTTATTGGTTCGTTGTTATTTGGAAGCCTGCTTCTGAACCGTATTCGGCTCGAAATGGCTGTCATTGAAACTCACCGACTGGTCATAAGGCTGACCTTCGTTTTGCATGGCTGTCGCGAAATATCGGCCGCTATTCAGGTGATAGATGATTTCCGGCTGCGTGCTGGTGGCCTGAACGTTGAAGTTGTTCATGAGGTGGCCTTCCTGGAACTGCATCAGCTTGTCTTCATGGTCATAGTTGTCGATCGCGACAACGTTCCATGAGTCTTCATCAATGTAGAACGTGCGTTTCTTGAAGGTGTGTCGATTGTCCGGCTTGTTGTTCGCTTCAACCACCCACACACGATGCAATTCATAGCGCGGCAAATCCTGATTCACATGATTGGGCGCGGCGATGTCTTTGTATTTGGTTGGCGGCGTGCCGATCTTGTAAGAGTTATAAGGGATATACATTTCGCGCTTGCCCAGTAATTTCCAGGTAAAGCGGTCTAGCACCCCGTTATACATATCGACCTGGTCATAAAACTGATGACCATCTGTGCCCTCATAGGGGTTATCGCAGCAAACCGCAGGGGCGCGCCGAATCCGCTTCAGTGCCGGGGCATACAGCCATGCCGCCCGCCCTTCCGCGCCAAACCCGGCTTTTTCGTGGACCAGGATAAACGTGCCCGCAATGCGTGGAGGCGCAACGGTTTCCGACAGGTAGCGCAGAAAATCCACACCCGGGGTCAATTCGGGCGGTTCATCGATCTGAATATTGGAGTAATAAAACTTCACGTCCTCAATGATCTTGGTGACCTTGAAGTCCCCATCCTGCTGCACGATCATCTGGTCGTTGGGACGAACGAGCTGGTTGCCACGCCACTTGGTGCGGTGATTCCAGATGGGCTCCGCACCGGATTTGGGAATCGGAAACGGGAAACCAACGAACGCGCCACGCGGGTTATCTACCCCCTCGATCGTCGCGCGGGTCGCATTCTTGATGGTCTCGTCAAGAATCTTCTGTGGGAAGTTGGTTTTGCGAACCGACGGATACACAACCAGTTTGTAGGTGTCCGGAAATCGGCGTAGCAACTCCTGGTGGCCAATACTCAGTTTGTCCTGGTACATCTCCACGTTCTCCGCGGTGATCGTAAACAGGGGTTGCTGGTCCGCCAGTTCCGGGTCCGAAGGGAACGCGTTCAAGCCGCCTTTTTGCGGTGCGGGCGTCCACTCGGGGATCGTTCCATCCGCATTGCCGGCGCGTTCCGCACCGACGGGAGTGAGTTCCTTGCCCAGTTGGGCCGCTTCTTCAGGGGATACGGCTGCCAGCAGAGAGCTGGACCAGATCAGGGCCATACCCAGGCCGCTCAGTGTCCAGAATCGGTTCGTTGTCATGGTGTTTTCTTCTCTGAAGGGATTATCGAATGGTCTTCACGCCGCAGACTCAGCCGACCGCAGGGGCGGAGGGCTGGTCTGGGGTTGAAGAAAGAAGGCGGCAAACGCGGGCAGCATCACGACCGCCGCAACGGCATTGGCGATAAACATGATCGTCAGCAAAAACCCCATGTCGACCTGGAACTGCAAGGTGGAGAAAAACCATGTGCAGACACTGGCGGCGAGCGTAGCCGCGGTAATCACCACGGCCTTGCCGGTCTGATGCAGCGTGTCCTCATAGGCCTCGCGCAAGGCTTTGCCTTTCACTTTGACCTCTTCCTCGAGCACGCTGAGGATGTAAATGCCGTAATCCACGCCAATGCCCGCGGCGAACGCCGCCATGGCCAGATTTGAGACTTTCACCCCGATTTCCAGATACACCATCACCGCATACGAGACGATCGAGACCAGCCATAACGGCACCAGGATGCAGATCAGGCTGGTGACACTGCGGAAGGCGAGCAGGATGCATAGTCCGATACCGAGGAACAGCCAGCCGAGGACGGTGGGCTCGGTTTCCCGAATCACATCATTGGCAGCAGCCATGACACCGACGTTGCCGGTTGCCAGACGGTAGGTCACGGGGCTGTCATCCGGGTGGGCGGCGATAAAGGCGTTGGCGGCATCGATAATCCGGTCGATGGTCTCGGCTTTGTGATCTTCCGAGTAGACAAAGATCGGGATTGCGCTGCAGTCGTCGTTTAATAGGCCCGTCGAGCTCGGGAACGGTTGTACCGTGACCACCAGTGCGCCCGACTCCCGCGGCAGCACATGCCACTTCGGGTTGTTTTCGTTGTAGGCGTTGTAGACCTGCTTGGACGTTTTGGCGAGCGACATCGTCGATTGCACACCATCGACGTTTTCCATGTGCCAGGCGAAATCGTCAATCGACTGCATCACGGTGTGATCGATACACCCGTCGGCCTTGCCCTGGGCGATGATCTTGATCACATCCACGCCGATGGCGAATTCGGCGGCAATCGTTCGCGAGTCCACGTTGTAGCGGGCATCCGGACGCAGCTCGGGAACACCATCATGCAATTCGCCGAACTGGAGGTCCTGGGAAACATGCTCGGCCCACGCCCACAAGCCGACGGCGACGGCGAGCACGCCAATGGCTACGGGCTTTAAGGTAATCACCGATAGCGCCCGCCACAACGGCCGTAGCCGTTGATCCCGCCGATGCTGATGGTCTCGAAACTTTTCGGGGTGGCGGATGGGCGCAAATGACAGCAGGCAGGGCAGCAGTACTTTTTTGCACAACACGATGGCGATCAGGCCGAACATGGCGTTGATGGCCATTTCCTGGATGATCCCGATAGGAATCAGCAGGATGGTGCCGAAGCCGACAAAATTGGTTGCCAGTGCCGAGATCCCGGGAATGACCAGTCGGCGGTAGGTTGCACGTGAAGCTTCGAAGCTCCCCAGGCCATGATCGGCCACCTCGTTGAGCCAGAAGTTGGTGATCTGAATGCCATGCGAGGTACTGATCGCGAGCACAATGAACGGCATCAACACCGCGAACGGATCGAGGCCGAAGCCGAAGGCGTGGAGCATGCCCAGCTCCCACACCACGGCCAGTATCCCGCAGGCCAATGGCAGAAAGCCGACGCCGAGTGACCCGCAGTACCACGACAGCAGGATCCAGACGAGCAGTAGCGTGATACCAAAGAACCCAAACACTTCAATCGCACTGTCGGCGATATCGCCAACGGCTTTGGCAAAGCCGATGACCGCTACATCCACGTTGGGATTGAAGTCGGGGTTCGCGGACTCGCGGATGTCGACCTGGCTTCCGCGGATCGTGAGCGGTTCGGCGCCGGGCTCGTCAAGTTCGTAGGTGAAACGCTGGAATCGCTGAAACAGGCCGCGCGGATCCTGATATTCCGTCCGTACCACCGTGCCCGCAGCCAAAGGCCCTACGGGCTCTTTCAGCACGAATTCGTAACGTTCAGGGGACAGAAAGCGCTGGCGAATCTGTTCGAGACGATCCTCGGTGTCCATGTAATCCAGACGGGCGCCGGTGACAGGGTCTGTTTCCACCAGTTCGGAGAAAATCATCGCGCCGGTCTGATCGTTCGCCACCAACCGACCAATGGCATCAGATCGTGCGACATTGGAGCGAACCCGGGCCAGCATGTCCGCCGTGGGTTGATAGTTGGACGGGACCACATTGCCGCCCTGGAAGCCCGACTCGACCACCTCCATGTATCGCACATTCGGGGTGAACAGCGAGCTGACACGTGAACGATCCACACCGGGCATGAAGTAGACAGCGCGGGTGGCCTGCTCCAGAGTCGCCATGAAGTCGGCCGTGTAAATGTCACCGCCGTCTTTCTGCATCACCGCCATCAGAACGATGTTGGCCCCACCAAACTCCTTCTGATACTCCTGATACACGCCCATGTAGGGATGTCCCAGCGGCAGCTGTTTTTCAAAGCCGGTATCCATGCGCAATTGCGCGGCCTCGAAGGCAAAAAATACCGTCATCAGGCCAAGTACGAGCAATGTCAGCCAGCGACGGCTGAATATAAGCGGCTCGGTATAGCGCACAAACAATTGCGCTGCCCGGCTGTTGACTTCCCCGTGTGCCAAATTCCATCTCCTCGATCACACCGCGACGGCATCCCTGCCGCGCTACGTCCTTCCCCGTGTGAATCACCCCGACTGTGGGACGCTTGAGCAAATGGCGGGTCCAACACGCCGTTGATGGCCCGTGACTCGTCTGACACTGCTCGTGCGTTGGGAAGTTTTTTGTCTGCGCCGGGATGGTGCGCGAGCAGGCCACGAAAGAACTGTCATTTTTCGCCAGTTTGTTATCTTTATCGGACAGTAGGCGGTTCGGTCGCGGTGGCGTGAGCGCCGGGACGTTCCTCACCAGGAGACGTATTGAAGTCACACGACATTTCCGTGCCGGCGCGCTACTACCTGCGGCTGGCCGAACTGCTCGCGCAGGACGGAGTGCCCACGGCACGCCTTTTTGCCCAGGCGAACATCGGCACCCGCGGGATTTACGAGCCGGATGCCATGCTCAAACTCGCCCAGGTCGAGTCGCTGCTGAACATCGTTTTTGATGATTACGGTGCGCGAGGTGATCTGGCACTGGAACTCGGCCGCATCCTTCCAGCCTCAACCCACAGCGTTGTGGGGTTCGGCATGCTGAACAGCGCCCATGTCGAAAGCAGCTTGCAGTTCGTGGCGCGGTTTTTCCGGCTGGTTATGCCTACCTTCGCCATGCACTATGCCCGGCAGGGGCGCGGCGCGATTATTCGTTGGCGGCCAGTGGTGGGTATGAGCGCTCGGTGCCTGTCGTTTCACATCGAGGCCATTGCATCCGCCGCGTACCGGGAGATCCGTGAGCTCTCCAGTGACCTGCCACGATTTCATGTTGATCTGTCGATTGCCGAGGTTCCGCATCTGAGCCGATATCAGGAGATGCGTGGCGCGTGGTGGCAATTTGGCCATCTTGATTGGCCCGGCATCGAGTTGACGTTCGATTTCGACGCCGCGACCTATCCGCTGGAAATGGCCGATACCAACGCCCTGCGGGTGGCTGAAGAACGGTGCAAAGCCCTGTACAACGCGGTAGCGACGCGAGGTTCATTTACCGAGTGGGTGGTCATGATGTTGCGGGATGCCGGCAATGGGCAGCCCAGCCTCAATGATCTGGCCGATGTGATGAACATTTCCACCCGCTCATTGCATCGCTACCTGGAAAAGGAAGGTTCCTCGTTCCGCGAGCTGGCCAAAAAGGTACAGCACCAGCTTGCGTGTGAGCGGCTCAAAGACTCCCGCCACAGCATCACCGAGATCGCGATCTCACTGGGATTCACCGAATCCTCCAACTTTTCCCGCTTCTTCGCGGCCCGCCAGGGTATGAGCCCGCGGGCTTATCGAATGGCGTTGGCTGCAAAACAAGGACGCTAGGCTTGAGGGTGCACTTCTGAACACCGCTACGGGTCGGCCCATTGAGGTCTTCCGGACCTTCCTAAAGCTGGGTCTGACCTCCTTTGGTGGGCCGATCGCCCACCAGTTCTACCGCAGACATCTCTCCTCTATCCTGATCTCGAAACGCCATTCGATTCTCCTTTCGTCGTTTGCTAGAACTATCCAACGAAAGGGTAACGGTGGCCTGTCCATTACAGGACTCAGACCGATTTACAGAAAAGATGGTGCACTAACGAATGCAGGTGGCAGGGTCCTAATTCATATCACCCACTGTAGCCGGTTGCTGGCTTGCCAAGCGGACGAAGTCGGACCTCAAAACTTTGTTGCTCGCCGTCCCATGCGGTGTTGGCCACCCAGGCCGGCTCAGCGCAGGCCGGGTCGGGTCAGACGCGCAATGCCGTCGGTTTAGCCGTCAGCAGCGCGGCTCAGACAGCTCGCCATCGACCGGCGCTGATCTAGTTTTGATCTGGGCGGCTCAGCGCCACGCTGGCTGTGTTGGTGATGGCCTGCAGCACCTGCACCACAGCGTTGTCCTCGCCGCGGGCCAGAGCGGCCATATCTACTCCATCAAACCAAGTGTCATAGGCCAGGTTCAGGCGCAAATGTAGCTGCTCACACTTGAACTCAGGCTCTTTTTTGTTGCGCAGACCATACGGGCACTTGACCTCGCAGATAGACATCACTGCGCTCACGTCTTGATCTGCCCACCGAATTCGTCGCAATCAAGGGTCACCGGCGCAGATCGCCCCCCCCCAGAAAACGCAAATGACGAGAAGTCGCTCCTAAGAGGAGATGGCCTCCCTTCTGAACGAGCGGGCATTCACAAGCTTGCGGACCACGATTTCCAGACTCGCGCGGCGCTGCAATCAACCCTCCCATCGACCACACAATTCCCGGGCAAATGCCTGAATGTCCTCGCGATAAACCGTAGGCACACGCACAGTGACGGACGTGAAGCCATTGGCCTTGTCCTGTTGGCGTTTCTTGGCTTGCCGCCGCGCTTCGGGCGATCGGGGGGCAGCCGAAGTGAATGTCCCCTTCATCGCCATCACGCTTTTTCCGCTGAGCAGATTCATCAGCTCGCCTTCGAACTGACCGACCAGTTCATCATCAGCGGGGACTTGCTGCTCGGGCACCACGTGTTCATCCGGAGCGTGGTCGTCATTGCGCTCATCGGGAGCGCTCGAATTGTCGTACATGAAAGAATCCTCAGAATTGAATGGGATTCCTCCGTCGGGGCGTGACAAGTCACGTATTTGTCACGCAGCCCTATGTGTTGACTCCACGATAGACGCCCGCTATGCGTCAACAGTTCCCTGATCGAATTCATCACCATGGGAATTCGTCGACTGAAGGGCCATCACCTGCACGGACACCCACGTCATTGCCCACCGCACAGCCGCGGCGCTACGGCGACTCACGCCGGCACCATCCTTGCCCGTTAGCACGATGATTCCCCGCGGCGGGACGGATTTCGCCAGATGCTTTTTCACCACGACACCATCATCCACCGGCAGATTGAGGAAGCGTTCCGCCTGCGAACCGAGATTCATGGCCCCCTCGCGCGCGCCGGAGTGCTGTACCCACAGGTCGATCAGGAAAAAGAATTCGGCCGGATGCTGGCTGTGGAGGCGAACTAGCCAACGCAAGACTCGCTCTGCATTGCGTACGCCGTCTCCCGGTATGAGTGGGGCCGGCAGGCTGACACCGTTGCCTTGTGTCTGGAGCGGATGGCGCGGGACGTGGCTTCCCCGTTTGCCGGTGGGAATCGTCGCGAGACGCGAAAGGGCTCCACATAGACCAGCCAAACTGGGCGGGATCGTCGGCTGCTCGCGTAATTCACGGTCCCAGCCTTCGATCGTCAGAAAGTGGAAACACAGTCCGCTCTCGTCAGCCTCCGCAATGAGGGATTCGACATCGTCGTTTGACCCCGTCTCGTCATGTGCCGCAGCAGACAGTGGCGTGTTATCAATAGCCAGTCGTCCCGACATGTCGGTGGTCGCACCGGCGGGCACCAGGATGGACTCGATGTGCTCCAGCAGTCGCTGCTGACGCAGGATTTCCGTCCCCTCCTCGGGATAGTCCCGCTTGATCCCTTCCCAGGTCCGGCGGATGGTGGTTCTCGGACCCACGCGCTGTTCAAACATGGTGTCTACGCGCAGAACCTTGCCCATGGCGAGCGAATAGGCCCATTGCGAGAGGCACAGTGTGTGCACGTAATGGCGCAGTGTCGTGGTCGGGTGCAG
>JBDNBC010000249.1:0-8348 GCA_039768115.1 Oceanococcaceae bacterium | reverse complement strand
GCGGCTTTTTTTATGGAGATTGCTTGCGCCGGGCAATCGCTGGACAGGCCCGATGAATGGAGATGACACCGCATGATGGATTTCGACAGATGAGCACCTTTCCGTTGTCGACTCTGGGGCGCGGTTGGCTGGCGATCGACAGCGCGGATACCCCCATGCATATGGGAGCCTTGCTGTATTTGTCGCTCCCCGGTGACGCCCCGAGCGACTGGGTCGCGCGGCTGGCCGAGCAGTGGCGACAGTCCACGGAAGTCCAGCATCCGTGGAATCTGCATTTGGCGGCGACTCCGTTTCCCAGCCTCCATGGCAAATGGCTTCCCGATGACGATATTGAGCTCGACTATCACTTCCGCCATTCGGCCTTGCCCAACCCGGGCGGTGAAAGGGAAATGGGGGAGCTTGTCTCGCGGCTGCATGGGCGTGGGCTGGATCTGTCGCGACCGCCCTGGGAATGCCATTTAATCGAAGGGCTTCAGGACGGTCGCTTCGCGATTTACGTCAAAGTGCATGCCGCGTTACTCACGGGGCCGGACTTTCTGGACGCGCTGCTCAATCGTTTCTCCAGCCAACCGGGCCAGGACCCGCGCGCGCCCTGGACGGTGCCGGCCGTATTGCCGCATCCCCAGTCACTGGCCACCGCCTGGCCGAAACTTCTCGGACCGCTCCGGCGGCGGGTGCGCGATGCGCTCTTTTCGTCGCTGCCTTGGGCGGGCTTGCGGCATGCGCCGCGTTCCGCGCTCAACGACCAGATCAACGGTTTGCGTCGGTTCGCGACGCAGGATTACCCCCGATCCCGTCTCCAGGCCGTTGGCCGAAACATCGGCGCGTCGGAGGAGGAAGTGATCTATTTTCTGGTAGCGAGTGCGGTGCGCCGCTTTTTTCGCGAGTTCAACGCCTTGCCCGATCGCCCCCTGATCGCGCTGGTCGCCGATCGTTCGCGGCGCGACCGGCAGCTGTTGCCGCTGCTGATAAGCCTCGGCACCCACCGCGCCAATCGGCGCAAGCGGCTACGGGAGATTCGCGAGTCTTTGCGCGTTGCGCGGGGCATGGCCAGTGCGCGATCGGCTGATCTCGCGCGTGCGGAAGCCTCTGCTGACGTGCTGCCCTATGTCTTCCGGCAGTTAATGGGCGTCGATCATCGTCTTTCACCGCTGTTCAATCTCGGTATCGTTCATTACGAAGGTGCGGCGGACCGACGCTACCTCGGCGATGCAACCGTCGAAAGCGTGTTTCCGATGCCCATGCTGCTGCAGGGGTCGGCTCTGGCCATCGCCAGCCTTACGTATGCGGACAAGATCAGCGTGGGGCTGTGCGGGGCCCGTGACACCCTGCCGCACTTGCAACGGATGGCGGTGTACATGGAAGGTGTCTTGCAACAACTGGAAGCCGAGGGTCTCGACGATGAATGATCTGATCAACTCGGGCGTCGGTTCGGTCCTGGCGGTGAACCGGCGGGCGGCGCGCTCGCTGGCCAATGGCATGGAGTGGATGTTCAAGCGCGAGCGCTTGGTCAAGTCTGGCAAAACCTGGTTCGAGCTGGTCTATGACGGCGATCCGATGTCGGTGCGCTACTACGGCCTGCCTGATGAACGGGAGATCACCCTGCCGGATGGGTCGGTCCAGCCGGTGCGGCGAGAGAAGTACGCGTTGCCGCTGGTGTTGGTCCCGCCATTAGGGGTGACCACCGAAACCTTTGACCTCATGCCACAGCGCAGTCTGGTTCGGTACATGGCGGCACAGGGCTTCAAGGTCTACATGATCGACTGGGGGCGGCCGCGCAAGGAGCATGCCCAGCTCGGGTTGTACGATTATTCGCATGACATGTTCTCCCGTGCTCTGGACCGCATTCGCCAGCATGCCGGCGTAGAGGATCTGTCGCTCTATGGCTGGTGCATGGGCGGCTTGTTGTGTCTGATGTATCAGGGATTCAACAATGACCCGCACGTACGCAATTTGGTCACCGTGGCCAGCCCGATCGACCTGCGCGGCGGTGGATTCGTGGCTCAGGCGGCTCAGCTGGTCAATGCGCCGGCGCAACTGGTGCGTAAGTACAGCAACCTGCGTCTGCAGATGCTCGATCCGCGGGTATTCAACATTCCCCCCTGGCTGACGACGCTGGCGTTCAAGCTGACCGATCCGGTGGGCAGCGTCACAACGTACTGGGATCTGATCACACGGATGGCTGACCGCGAGTACGTCGAGTCCCACACCACCACATCGGACTATCTCAACAACATGCTGATGTATCCCGGCGGCGTGGTGCGCGACATGACCAGCAAGATGGCGATCGATAACACCTTGGCGGATGGGCGCATCGAGCTCAGTGACGGCAACGTCGCTGATATCACCCGCATACGCGCCAACCTGCTGGCCTATGCCGGCGATCGGGACGTGCTGGTGCCACCGGAAATCGCCGCCCGCAGTATTGATCTCGTCGCCTCCGAGGACAAGTCGTTTCGCATCGCGCCGGGCGGCCACATGGGCGTGATTCTGGGCAGTAAAGCCTGTACCGCGGTCTGGTCCGAGTCCGCGGACTGGCTGCGCGAGCGTTCAGGCGAGGTCTGCGCCGCGTAATGGCCGTGAATGCAACCGTGAATACGGTACTCACCGAAGTCCGGCAGCGGGTCCTCACCGTGGTGATCAACCGGCCCGAGGTGCGCAACTGTGTGGATGGCCCGACTGCGGCGGAGCTGGCCCGGGTGTTCCGTGCTTTTGATGCGTCGGCCGATCTGGACGTTGCCATCCTGACCGGTGCCGGGGGCAATTTCTGTGCCGGAGCCGATTTAAAGGCGGTGGCGAGCGGGCAGGGTGCCAACCGCATTGACGATGAAGGTGACGGCCCCATGGGCCCGACCCGCATGCAGCTGTCCAAACCGGTTATCGCCGCGGTGGAGGGTTATGCCGTGGCTGGCGGTCTGGAGCTTGCGGCCTGGTGTGATCTGCGTGTCGCCGGTGACTCGGCGGTGTTCGGCGTGTTCTGCCGCCGGTTTGGCGTACCCCTGATCGACGGCGGGACGGTGCGATTGCCGCGGTTGATCGGCCACAGTTACGCCCTCGACATGATTCTTACCGGCCGTCCGGTCGATGCCGACGAGGCGTGGCGCATGGGGCTGGTGAATCGCCGTGTCCCGGCCGGGCAGGCACGCGATGCCGCCCAGATGCTGGCCGAGCAGCTGGTGTCCTATCCGCAAACCTGTATGCGCAACGATCGAACCAGCGTGTATCAGCAAGCAGGACAGGCGCAGGATGAGGCGCTGGCCGGAGAGTTTGCGCTGGGCAAAGAGACGCTGAGTTCCGGGGAGACGCGGGCCGGGGCTGCGCGCTTCCGGGACGGTCAGGGCCGCCACGGCCGGTTTCACGACCCGGCCTCCTGAGCACAGAGCTGCGGGCAAAACATTTCGTTGCCGGCGCTTTTCGTGTGCCAGTTGTAATATGTGGGGGATGAATACTGGAGCGGTCATGGACGCCGATACCCCCCTCCCTCCGGGAGAAACTCACAGCGTGACGAACGTCGGAAGCGAGCTGGTTGATTCCAACCTCTATCTCGCCGACGCCGTTCTGCAGGAGGCCGTACACCGGGAAGGCGGCGCATGGGCGCACGAAGAATTGACCCGTTTCGGCGCGTATATCGGTACGGCAGCGCATCTCGAGGCCGGGCATTTGGCCAATCGTTACCCGCCCGAGCTTGATACGCATGATCGTTTCGGCCGTCGGGTCGATCAGGTGCGCTATCACCCGGCCTACCATCAGCTGATGCGTACGGCCCTGGAGAACGGCATTCATGCCGACCCTTGGCGTCGGCCTCAGTCCGGAGCCCACGTAGTCCGCGGCGCGAAGGGATTCATGCACGCGCAGGTTGAAGCGGGGCATGGCTGCCCGATCACGATGACTTTCGCCGCGATTCCCAGCCTGCGCCAGCAACCGTCGCTGGCCGCATGGCTCGAGCCCAAGGTGCTGGCCCGCGCGTACGATTCGCGCGACATCCCGCTGGATGACAAGGGCGCGATCACGGTTGGCATGGGCATGACCGAAAAGCAGGGCGGGTCGGACGTGCGCGCCAATACCACGCGTGCCGAATTTCTCAACGATGACGCGCACGGGCCGCTTTACCGGCTGACCGGGCACAAATGGTTTTTGTCGGCGCCGATGTGCGACCTGTTCCTGGTGCTGGCCCAGGCGCCGGGCGGGCTCACCTGCTTTGCGGTGCCGCGCTGGCGTCCTGATGGCGCCAAGAACCCGCTGCACATCATCCGGCTGAAGGACAAGATGGGCAACAAGTCCAATGCCTCCAGCGAGGTTGAATTTCGCGATGCCTGGGGTTGGCGGGTTGGCGACGAAGGGCGCGGCGTGCCCACCATCATCGAGATGGTCAGTCTCACCCGCTTCGATTGCATGGGCGCCTCGGCTGGCCTGATGCGCATGGGCGTTGCGCAGGCGATGCATCACTGCCAGCAGCGATCCGCCTTCGGCCGTCCGCTGAGCGAGCAGCCCTTGATGCGCAACGTGCTGGCGGATCTGGCGCTGGAATACGAGGGGGCCATGGCCATGACCATGCGCCTGGGCCGCGCTCTGGACGCCAAGGACGCCGACTCCCATGAAGCGCGTCTGGCCCGGCTGATGACCGCGGTCGGTAAGTACTGGGTCTGCAAGCGGGCGCCGCAGCACAGTTACGAAGTGATGGAGTGTATTGGCGGCAGCGGGGTGATGGAGAACGCCATCTTCCCGCGTCTGTATCGGGAGGCGGTGATCAACCCGATCTGGGAAGGCAGCGGAAATGTGCAATGTCTGGATGTCCTGCGCGCGATCGGCCGCGACCCGACGGTGCTGCAAGCGTTACGCGACGAACTGCAGCCGGCGCGCGGTGGCCACAGGCGGCTGGATCACCATATCGACGCGCTGGAGGAGTCGCTGCAAGCGATTGCGTTGCACTGCGCCGATGATCTTCAATTTTCCGCACGGCGGCTGGTTGATGACCTGGCGCTCGCGTTTCAGGGGGCGCTGCTGGTTCGTCATGCCCCCAACACGGTGAGCGATGCCTGGTGTGCCGGTCGCCTTGGTAATGGTGGTCACCCGCACTACGGCGCGTTGCCGGCGGGCACGGATGTCGGCGCCGTGCTGGAGCGTGCTGACCCGGCAGCAGGGCTGAAGGCGGTCGGCGCATGAGTTCAGCAGCAACAACACCGGTCATCGTGGCCGGGGTCCGTACGCCATTTCTGGAAACCGCCGGTGCCTATCGCAACATGATGGCCCACGAACTGGGTGCAGCGGCCATGGCGGGTCTGCTGCAGCGCGCGCTGTGGGACCCGGCGCATCTGGACATCGTGGCGATGGGGATCGTCGTGCACGAAATCAACACGACCAACGTGGCGCGCGAGGCCATGCTCGGGGCGGGCGTGCCGAGCACAGTGCCGGCGTTCACCACCTCCATGGCCGGTCTGTCACCCAACATGGCGGTTACCAACGTCTGCGACATGATTCGTGCCGGCCGGATTTCGGCGGCGGTAGCGGGGGGCATGGAAACCTTCTCTGACATGCCCATCCGCCTGTCCGCGCGCATGCGCCGGTTGCTGATGCAATTGCGGCAGGCGCGGAGTACCAAGGCACGGCTCAAGGCGCTGGCGGGGCTGCGCCCGGCCGACTTCACCCTGGATATTCCGAAAAGCGCGGATTTCACTACCGGTCAGACCATGGGCGCGTCTGTCGAGGCCATGGCGCGCCGATATCCGGTCACGCGTGAGGAAGTGGACCGGTTCGCGCTGCAAAGCCACCAGCGCGCGTTGCGTAGCATCGCTGACGGCTGGCATGCCGCGGATATCGTGGCGGTCTCCACGCCGGATGGCGCATCGGTAAGCGCGGACAACAGCCCGCGCGCCGACATGACGGCCGCAGGCCTGGCGCGCCTGAAGCCGGTGTTCGACCGAGACCGGGGCATCGTCACAGCGGCGAGCGCATCGCGCTTTACGGATGGCGCAGCGGCGCTGCTAATGACCAGTCAGGCGCGCGCCGAAAGCACTGGCGTGGCGCCTTTGGCGATTGTCCGCGACAGCCATTTTGCCGGCGTCGCCGACATGCACCACGAGATGCTGCTGGGGCCGGCCATGGCCATACCACCGCTGCTTCAGCGCCATGGCTTGCGTATGGACGATGTGGCGGTATTCGAATGGCACGAAGCTTTTGCCGCGCAGATACTGGTCAATCAGCGGTGCCTGGCCTCGGATGAATTCGCCCGTCAGCGGCTGGGCCTGGATCATGCGCCCGGCGCCGTTCCGGAAGACCGTCTCAACATTCACGGCGGCTCTCTGGCGCTCGGCAACCCTTTTGCGGCTACCGGGGCCCGGCTGCTCCTGAACGCGGCCCGCCGGCTGCAGGAAAGCGGCGAGCGTTACGCTGTGGTGAGCTCCTGCGCGGGCGGCGGCCTGGGTACGGCCATCCTGCTCGAACATCCGGGTCGCGCCTGATAACCACTATCTGCACTCCTTTCTGGACGAGACACACATGCCCGCGTTATCCCCGTTCCTGACGGACGAACACGAACGCGTTCGTGACGAAGCCCGGCGCTTCACCGAGCGCGAAGTCATGCCTCACATCGATGCCTGGGAAGCCGCAGGCGAATTGCCGCGTGCGCTGCACCGCAAGGCCGCCGATGCTGGCCTGCTGCAGCTGGGCTTTCCCGAAGACTGTGGCGGCTATCCCGCCGACCACTGGTTTGCGGTCATTGTCGCTGAGGAGCTGGCTCGCGCCGGCAGCGGCGGCCTGATTGCCAGCCTGATGACGCACGGCATCGCCACCCCGCCCGTGGCCCACATCGGCACGCCCGAGCAGAAGGAGCGCTTTGCGCGGCCGGTGCTGGAGGGTGAAAAGATTGCGGCACTGGCCATTACCGAACCCAGTGGCGGCTCGGATGTGGCCAACCTGAAGACTCGCGCCGAACGCGATGGCGACCACTACATCGTCAACGGCAGTAAGACTTTCATCACCTCCGGCATGCGCGCGGACGTCATCACGACGGCCGTGCGCACCGGCGGCGATGGCATCGGCGGTATTTCGCTGCTGGTCATCGAGGGCGACACGCCCGGCCTGACCCGCACCAAGCTCGACAAGATGGGCTGGTGGTGCTCGGATACCGCCACCCTCTACTTTGAGAACTGTCGCGTGCCGGTGGCCAATCGCCTGGGGCCGGAGAACGCGGGCTTTATGGCGATCATGCTCAACTTCAACAGCGAGCGCATCGGCCTGATTGCCAACGCCCTGGGCTTTGCCGAGGTGTGCTACGCCGAGGCGCTGGCCTATGCCCGTGATCGGCACACCTTTGGCAAGCCGCTGATTCGCAATCAGGTCATCCGCCATAAGTTGGTGGATATGCGCACCCGCATCGAGGCCGTTCGAGCCAACCTCGACATGCTGGTTTGGCGCGTCGAACAAAAACAGATGCCGGTGGCCGAGCTGTCGATGCTCAAGGCGCTGTCGACCACAACGCTGGAGTTTGTCGCCAACGAGGCGATGCAGATATTGGGCGGAGCCGGCTACCTGCGGGGCAGCAAGGTTGAGCGCATCTACCGTGAGACCAAGGTGCTGACCATCGGTGGCGGCTCGCTGGAAATCATGAAGGATCTGGCTGCGCGACAGATGGGTTACTAGGGGCTGCGGCCAGAGCAGGGGGAGCATCCGATGACAGAATTGGCGATGGCAGGCGCGGTAAACCCGCACGGCACATATTGGTGGGAACAGTTGCCTGCCGACCTGTACCGGCATCCCGACAGCACCGAGCTTGACGCCGAGCACTGGTGGAAGGTGCGTGCCACCGCAGCGGCGGACCGCGTGCTGCGGACCGGGCTGGGGAGCGTCATGGCGGGCTCGATGGCCGCCGTTCTGATCCGTCCGCAGCGCATGCGTGAGGAGATGGAACGCTTGCGCTTCTACCACGCCTATGCCGAGGCCGGAGAGGTGGCGCAAAGCTTTGTCGCGCCGCCTGCCGTCCACGTCCATGAGCGCAAGCCGGGGCTGGGGCACTACCGCCCGCGCGGAATTCCGGCCGTGGATCTGTCGTTTGAGAGCCCCTTTACGCCGCTCAACCCCGCTCTGCGTAAGCCGTATCAACGTTTCAAGGCGAATCGCACGGCGCACATCCAGCATTGGCGGCATCCGGACGGGCCACGCAAGACGCTGATTTTCGTCCATGGGGTTCTGGAGAGCTGGTATAGCCTTAACAGCCTGGCGTTTTCGCTGAAGTGGTTTTATCAGCGCGGCTATGACATTGCGCTGTTCACACTGCCGTTTCATGGCTACCGGGCGGACTGGCGTTCCGGCCCGGCAGGCGTCGGGTTTTTTGCGCCGGGTTTTGCCCATGT
>JBDNBC010000248.1:0-12801 GCA_039768115.1 Oceanococcaceae bacterium | reverse complement strand
GCATCCAGACCGGCGTGCTGGTGTGGATCTGGCAACGCCGGCGCTGGATGAGTATTCGCCTCTGAGCCATCGTCCGGGCGATGGCTCAGACGAACTGGTGGGTGATCTGCGCTGCGACCTCAGGCCGCTGCCGTCAGCCGCCCGTCCCGATAGTCGCGCAGGGTTTGCTCGATTTCCTCGTGCGTGTTCATCACGAAGGGCCCGTATTGCGCGACCGGCTCGTTTAACGGCTTGCCGGCCAGCAGCAGTGCCCGCAGCGGCATGTCCCCCGCATTGCGCAGCTGCACCTGGTCTCCGGCGCCCAGCACCGCTACCGTCTGAGCTTCCACGGGCTCCCCGGCAACGTTCGCCGTGCCGGCAAACACGTACACCAGTGCCGCATGGCCGGCGGGCAACGCGTGGGTGAACTCCGCGCCGGCGTTGAGGCTGAGGTCGAGATACACCGGCTGCGTGGCCGGCGCCACGGCCGGCCCGGCGACCGGGCCCTCCGGCCCGTCGATGGTGCCGGCAATGACGGCCACCTCCACCCCCGGCGCGAGCGCCAGTTTGGGAACGTCGGCGGCCGGGATGTCGCGGTAGTGCGCCGGCTGCATCTTGTCGCGCGCCGGCAGGTTCAGCCACAGCTGGAAGCCGTGCATCAGGCCCTCTTCCTGCTGCGGCATTTCCGAGTGGACGATGCCGCGGCCGGCGGTCATCCATTGCACATCGCCGGGGCCGAGATCGCCCCGGTTGCCGAGGTGATCCTCATGGCGCATGCGCCCGGCGAGCATGTAAGTGATGGTTTCGAAACCGCGATGCGGATGGGCCGGGAAGCCGCCGATGTAATCGGCCGCCTCTTCCGAGCCGAACTCGTCGAGCATCAGGAAGGGGTCGACGCGTACGGCCGGTGTGCTGCCGATACTGCGGCGGATGCGCACACCGGCGCCGTCCGAGGCCATGCGCGCGGGGATGCGCTGGGTGACCGGGCGATTCGACGTGGTCGTGGAGGGCATGAGTCGCTCCTTAACTTTGGCGACCGGACACATCGCCATGCAGCACGATGTCGGTCAGGGGCAGGCGCTGGCGGGGTTTGTCGTCGCGGGCGCGGATATCTTCGGCGAGATCTGCCGGGGTACCGGCGTAGCCAATGGCCAGGGCCGTAAGCACGGTCAGGTCGTCACTCAGGCCAAAAGCGGCATGTGCCTTGTCGGCCTGGACGCCCCCCATCTGATGTACGACCAGCCCGCGTGCACTGGCCTCGAAGGTGAGCTGGGCCGATGCGGCGCCCAGATCATGGGCCGCCGTGTTGTTGGGTTTGCCATTGTGGGTGTAGTGCGTCTGCACGATGCCCAGCGCCAACACAGGAGCAAACGCTGTCCACGGCTGGTTGCCTTCCACCAGCAGGTTGTGCAGCCGGTTCCACAGCCCGTCGTCACGCCCTTTCACGCCCACGATGTAGCGCCAGGGCTGGGCATTGAATCCCGAAGCGGCCCAGCGCGCGGCTTCAAACAGCGCGGCGAGGTCGGCGGCTGCCACGGGTCGATCCGGGTCGAAGCTGTAGGGGCTCCAGCGCTCGGCCAGCAGGGGATGAATCGAATGGTCAGTGGGGTTACGCATGAGTGGTCTCTGGTAGATGAAACGGTGACGTCATTATGTGCCTGTGAATCGAAAAGAAAAGCGGTAATAATTGCGCATACCTTTCGATAAAAACGAATGATTATGGAGCGCAGCCAGGCCCGTATTTCGCTGGCGCAGTGGCAGGCCCTGCTTGCCGTGGTCGATGCCGGCGGTTATGCGCAGGCGGCCGACATGCTGCACAAAAGCCCGTCGAGCCTGAATGCCGCCATCCACAAGATGGAGGAGCTGTTGGGCATCAAGGTGTTTGTGGTCAAGGGCCGCAAGGCCGAGCTGACCGCCACCGGACACATGCTGGTTCGCCGGGCGCGGCTGCTGCTGGCCGAAGCCGGAGAGCTGGAATCCGCGGCGCGCAAATTGAGCGAAGGCTGGGAGGCCGAAGTCCGCCTCGCGGTCGATCACCTGTTTCCGGTGGATTGCCTGTTTGCCGTGCTCGCCGAGTTTTCGGCACAGGCGCCGCTGACCCGCATCGACCTGCGCGAAACGGTGCTCAGTGGCGGCGACGAAGCGCTGTTGCAGGGCGAGGTGGATCTGGCCGTGCTGCCGCAGGCGCCGCCGGGCTTTCTTGGCGAGCCGCTGATGACGGTGGATTTTGTCGCCGTGGCGCATCCGCAACATCCGCTGCACGAGCCGCAGCGGGCGCTGGGTCCGCAGGATGTGCGCAGTCATCGCCAGCTGGTGATTCGCGACTCCGGCCGCACCCGCCTGCGTGATGCCGGCTGGCTTGGCGCCGAGCAACGCTGGACGGTCAGCCACATGAGCACCTCGATACGTGCCGTCCGCAACGGCCTCGGCTTTGCCTGGTTTCCGCGTCATCGCATCGCCGATGAACTGGCGTCGGGCGTGCTCAAGCCGCTGCCCCTGCGGGAAGGGGCTGAGCGCCGGGCCTCACTGGAGCTGGTATTCCGCGACCGCGATTACGCCGGGCCGGCCACACGCGAGCTGGCCCGGCTGCTGCGCGCCAAGGCGCGCGAGCCCGGTTCCGTGAGTGCTGCAGCTCAGTAACGAAACGGCCAGGCCAGAAAGTAGCGCTTGACCCGCAGCCACACGCCGTACAGGCCCAGCGGCTCATAGCGCAGCACCACAATGACGACGACAGCAAACAGCAAGGTCGATTGCTGGCTCGACGACAACTGATCCACCAGCGGAATCTGCCGGCCGAGCATTTCCAGCAGCGGCGCCAGGCCGATAAAGGCCACGGCACCCGCCACCGCGCCAAATACCGTGCCAATGCCACCCAGCACGATCATCGCGATGTACTGCACGCTGAGCAGCAGGTTGAAGGGCGGCTCGACGGTCAGATATTGCTGCTGCAGTGCGAACATGCTGCCGGCCACGCCAGCAATGAAACTGGAAATGCCGAACGCGGTGATTTTGGTCCGCGCCGGTTCGACCCCCATGACTGCGGCCGCCACGTCCTGATCACGCACTGCCATCATCGCCCGGCCCGTATTCGAGCGGGCCAGGTTGCGTGCTGCCAGCACGGACAGCCAGGCCAGGGCCACGAACAGCACGTACAGCTTGCGCTCGTAGTTGAACTCCACCCCGAGCAGCATGTGGCTCTCGGTCAGCACATTGAGACCGGGGCTGCCGAACCAGGGCAATGCCGGGACGCTGATGCCGACGATGCCGCCGGTCAGGCTCGGCATGCTCAGCAGGATGTGGTTGACCAGAAAGATCAGGCCAATGGTGACGATGGCCAGGTACAGCCCTTCCAGCCGCAGCGCGAAGGGGCCAATCAGCAACCCCACCCCGGCCGACAGCAGGCCGGACAACGGAATCAACAGCCAGAACGGCAGCCCGAGTTCGGTGCCGAGCACCGCCGTCGTGTACGCCCCCACCGCCAGAAAGGCCGCATGGCCCAGCGAAACCTGGCCGGTGAAGCCGGTCAGGATCATCAGCGCCACGGCGCCGACCACCGCCGTCAGCGCCATATTGGCCGTGCTGATCCAGTGGGTCTCGACCAGCACCGGCAGGCCGATCAACGCCAGCAGCAACAGACTGAGGCCAAGCTTTTCCCAGCGGCCGGCCAGCCAGCGAAAGTCATCCGCGTATTGAACGCTCAGGGGGCGATTGGGCATGGCTGTCAGACTCGCTTGATGCGCTGCTCGCCGAACAGGCCTTCCGGGCGCACCACCAGGAAGATCACCATCACGACGTAGGGAAACACGGTGTGGAAGTTATGGCCAAACGGCCCCAGCAGGGGGTTGACGTAGGCTTCGGTCCAGATCTGCAATACCCCGAGCAGCACGCCGGCAATGACCGCGCCTGCCATCGATTCCAGCCCGCCGACCAGCACCGCCGGGAACGCCGCCAGCGCGATGAAGGCCAGGTTCACATCCACCGTGCGCGGAAACATCGACAGGGCCACGCCGGCCAGCGCCGCCAGCGCGCCCGCGATGGCCCAGGTCAGCGCCATCACCCGCCCCACCGGGATGCCCAGCGCCAGAGCCGATTCCTGATCCGCGCTGGAGGCGCGCATGGCGATACCGATCCGCGAGCGATTCAGTAGCCAGAAGAACAGCCCCAGCGCCACGGCGGCCGCCACCATCGCGAACACGGCATTGAACAGCACCGAGGCGCCGGCAATGCGCACCCCGGCATCCGTCGCCCATGGAGTCGGCATGCCGCGCGCATCCGGGCCCCAGATCAGCTGAATCACGATGCGCAGCAGCAGGCCGATGAAAATCGTGACGATGATGGTCACGAACACCGGCCGCCCGACCAGCGGCCGCAACACGCCGCGTTCGATGACCGCCGCCAGCGCGCCGGTGGCCAGCAGTGTGGTGAGCAGCGCCAGCCCCCAGGGCAGCCCGGCCGCCACCCCGGTCACCATGACGAACGCGCCGAAGGTCAGCAGGTCGCCGTGGGCGAAGTTGAACACCTGCGAGGCGCGGTAGATCACCACGAAGCCCAGCGCCACCAGCGCATACACCGCGCCCAGGGCCAGGCCTGACGCGGTCAGTTGGATGAACTCGCTCATGCGGCAGCTCCCGCAGCGTCGTCGTAGATTTCGGCAATCAGGTCGGCAAAGCGTTGCTCCACCACCTTGCGTTTGAGTTTCTGGGTGGCCGTCATTTCGCCATCGTCCTGATGCAATTCCTTGGGGAACAGGCGGAAGGCCCGCACCTGCTCGACACGGGCCAGCTGTTCGTCGTTGATCCGGCGTATTTCCGTGTCGATCAGCGTGATCACTTCGGGCTGGCGGGTCAGGTCCTCATATGAGGTGTAGGCAATGCCCTGGCGTGCGGCCCAGTCGCCGACCATGTCGCCGTCGATGGCCACCAGCGCGCTGATGAACTTGCGCCGGTCGCCAATCGAGGCCGCTTCGCGAATGTAGGGGCTGGTTTTCAGCGCGTTTTCGATCTTGGCGGGCGCCACATTCTTGCCGCCGGCGGTGACGAAGATTTCCTTTTTGCGGCCGGTGATGTGCAGGTAGCCGTCATCGTCGATCCGGCCGATATCGCCGGTGTGCAGCCAGCCTTGCGAATCGATGGCTTCGGCGGTGGCGTCCGGGTTGTCCAGGTAGCCTGCAAAGATGTTCGAGCCGCGCACGAGGATTTCCCCGTCCTCGGCCAGGTCCAGCTCAACACCGGTGGCGACCCGCCCCACGCTGCCCAGCCGTTGCGCCTGACGCTGGTTCAGCGTGGCCAGCCCCGAGGTTTCCGACAGGCCGTAGCCCTCCAGCACCGGGATGCCCACGGCATTGAGCCAGCGCAGCAGTTCCGGGGCAATCGGCGCCGCACCGGAAAACGCCAGCCGCACCCGCCCCATGCCCAGCCGCTCGCGCAGCGCCGCCAGTACCAGCACATCGGCCAGCCAGCGTTGTACCCGCAGCAGGGCGCGGACCTTCCCGCTCTCGCGGGCGGCGAGATGGCGTTCGGCCACGCCCACCGCCCAGCGGTACAGCGCGCGCTTTTCCGGCGAGGTGTTGCGAATCGCCACATCCACCCCGGCGGCCAGCTTTTCCCAGATGCGTGGCACGCCGAGAAACACGCTGGGCGAAACCTCGGCCAGATCCTGCCGGACGGTGTCGATGGACTCGCCAAAGTGCACGCAGGCCCCGGCGGTCAGCGGCAAAAACTGGGTGAAGGCTTTCTCGGCCACGTGGCACAGCGGCAAATACGACAACAGCGTGTCGCCGTCGTGGGCCTCCAGCTCGTCGAGATATACGGCGGTTAGCCCGAGCATGTTGCGCGAGGTCAGCAGGGCGCCCTTGGGCTGGCCGGTGGTGCCCGAGGTGTACACCACCACCGCCGGGCGGTCGGCATCCAGCGCCGCCAGCCGGTCATGCCAGTCGGCGGAGCTCCCCTGCGCGTGGCGCCGCTGCACAGCGGCATCGTGAAACTGCGACCAGGACATCAGCCGCGGGTCGTCGTAGCCGCCAATCCCCTCGCTTTCCAGATAGATAATGTGGCGCAGATGCGGCAACGGCTCCGGGCTGTGCAGGATCTTGTCGACCTGCTCCTGGTCTTCGGCGAGCACGACCGCGGCGCGGCAGTGGTTCAGCACATAGGCCACATCCGGCGCCGGGTTGGTGGTGTAGATGCCCGCCGACATCGCCCCCAGCGCTTGTGCGCCCATGTCCAGGTACAGCCATTCGGGGCGGTTTTCGGAGAGGATCGCCACCCGATCGTCGGCGTTCAGCCCCAGAGCGGCCAGGGCGTCGGCCGCGGCGAGCACGTGGTCAGCGTATTTCCGCCAGATGGTTTCCCGCCACAGGCCGCGCCACTTTTCGCGCAACGCTACGCGCTCGGGCCAGGCGTCGGCGAAGGCCAGCACCCGGCCCGGCAACGTATGGCCAATACGGTCGGCGAGCGGGCCGCGCAGTGGATGATCAGGGCTCATGCCGGGGCCTCCGAAAGTGTGTCTGCCGCGGCCTCGGTAGCACGGCCGGTGTAGGCCGCCTGCACCCGCGAGTCGGCGGCGACAGCGGTTGGCGTGCCATCGGCAATGACATGGCCGAAATCCAGCACCGTGATGCGGTCGGCCAAGTCCATCACCAGCCCCAGCTCGTGTTCGATGAGCACCTGGGTGATGCCCAGCTCCTGGCCAATGTCGAGGATGTAGGTGGCCAGCTCCTCGGTTTCTTCCTGGTTCAACCCGGCGGCCGGTTCGTCGAGCAGCAGCAGGTCGGGCTTCATGCACAACGCGCGGCCCAGCTCCACGCGCTTTTTCACGCCGTAGGGCAGCAGGCCGACCGGCATCAGCCGGTAGCGGGCCAGTTCGAGGAAATCCATGATGTCTTCGGCGGCGGCGCGGGCCTGCACCTCGGCCTTGCGGCTGGCCGGCAGCCAGAACAGGTCCTGCCACCAGCGCGTGGAGAAGCCGTGGTGCGCGCCGACCAGCAGGTTGTCGAGCACGCTCAGGTTCTCAAACAGCCCGAGGTTCTGGAACATTCGCGCGACCCCCTGGGCGGCGATGCGGTGTACGGGCTCGCCGCGGGTCGCCGCGCCACGCAGCAAGACCTCGCCTTCCTGCGGGACATACACCCCGGAAATGCAGTTGAACAGCGAGGTCTTGCCGGCGCCGTTCGGGCCGATCACCGCGTGCACAGTGCCCGGCTGCACCTGCATCGACACCCCGCTCAGCGCCGTCAGGCCGGCAAAACGCAGGGTGACATCGCGCAGCTCCAGCATCGGCCCGCTCAACTGAGCCACCGCTTGCGCCGGGCATAGCGCTTCACATCACGAAACGATTTTCGCGTCTCCCCGCCCGTGCCCAGGTAAAACTCCTGCACATCCGGGTCGTTGCGCAGCGCCTCGGCCGCGCCATCGAGCACCACACGCCCGTTTTCCAGAATGTAGCCATGGTCGGCCACATTCAGCGCCATCTCGGCGTTCTGCTCGACCAGCAGCACGGCCACGCCGTCCTGGCGGATCTCGCGAATCAGCCCGGCCACCATGTCCACCATCTGCGGGGCCAGCCCGAGTGAGGGCTCATCCAGCAGCAGCACCTTCGGTTGGCTGAGCAGCGCCCGGGCGATGGCCAGCATCTGTTGCTCCCCGCCGGATAACAGGCCAGCGGTTTGCTGGCGACGCTCGGCTAGCCGTGGGAAGCGGGTGTACATCTGCTCGATGCGAGTGGCGGCATCCTGCCGACGCGGCAGGCTGCCCGCGATGAGATTTTCGTCCACCGTCAGGTTGCCGAAAATCCGTCGACCCTCCATCACTTGGGCAATGCCCGTGCGCACGATGGCTTCCGGCGACAGCTCATTAAGCGGTGCATCGCCCAGGACAATCCGCCCCTTGGTGATCTTCCCTTCGTGCAGCGGCAGCAGGCCGGTGATCGCCCGCAGCGTGGTGGTTTTGCCGGCGCCATTCGGGCCCAGCAGCGCCACGCAGCCGGCATCGGGCAACGAGAGCGACACCCCGGTCAGCACCTTCATCACCCGGTGGTAGACCACCTCGAGGTTATTCAGAACGAGCATGCAAGCGTCTCCTGCCGATCCGGCAGCCTTACCGCGAATTCAGTGGGCAACGGTCGGTGCGGCGTAATCCGCGCGAACAACCCAGCTGCGGTTGGCGAAATCCGGTTGCAGCACCCGGGTTTGGTTGCCCAGCGTGTAGGGCGTGGTGCTCAGGTTGACCGGCTCGGGCAGCGCGCCCAAGGCATCGAAATCAGTGATGGACTGCAATGCCGTTCGGTACCCGGCGCGGGAGATATCGCCCGCAGCAATCATCCGTGACACCGCCTCGATTTGCAGCTGGCCCAGCAAGTACGAGTTGAGCATGTAGTTGTCCTGCGTGGCATCGGCCGCAAACTTCTTGCGCGCCGCATCAAAGCGCCGGAACAGCGCGGTGTCGTCGCCCCAGAAGGCCAGCCCGGCCACCATGTAGTAGTTCGCGAACACCGAGGACGGCACCACCGACGGGTCGAAGAAGCGGTCGATCCACGAGGGCGAATTGCCCATCCACACCGGCGTGTAATCCAGTTGCGCGGCCGTGCCCAGAATCGGCACCGTCGCACTGGGCACGGTCGTCAGCACCACATGCGTGGCCCCGGCCCGGCGCAGGCTGCTGACCAGCGCCGTGTAGTCGCTTTGCCCTGGCGCGTAGGTTTCGGTGGCCACAATCTCGATGCCGTGCTCCGCGGCGGCAAACTGCGCGCCATCCAGCCCGTCCTGGCCGTAGTCATCCTGTTGATGAACGATGCCCAGCTTGATGTTCTTCGGGTCGCCGGCCTGCGCCACCAGGAAATCGATGCCGCGCAGGGTCTCCTTGTAATAACTGGCGCCCGGCGGCGGCGTGTTCGGGTGCGCCTGCAACTGGCGGGACAACGACGCCGGGAAGGCCATCATGTCGTAGCGCTCGAGCAGCGGGCGCAGCGGCATCGTGTTGGGCGTGCCGAAACTGCTGCCGATGAACAGCACCTGGTCGCGGATCTCGTTGAACATTTGCACCGAGCGCTGCGGGTTGTAGCCGTGATCCCGCTCCACCGTCTTCAGCGTCCAGCCCTCCGGCAGCCCCTCGGCATTGGCCTCGGCGTAGGCCAGCCGCAGCCCGTCCGCATAGG
The DNA here is from genome assembly GCA_039768115.1 of Oceanococcaceae bacterium. GTDB lineage: Bacteria > Pseudomonadota > Gammaproteobacteria > Nevskiales > Oceanococcaceae > MS8. The sequence continues at coordinate 3,672 of JBDNBC010000248.1, read as the reverse complement.
GGCGGCCAATGGCCGCCACCGGGCCCGATTGATCGTAGAGAAATCCCACCGCAATGGTTTTCGCGGCCGGGTCGACGCCGGGCGCGCTTTTGCCGCCCTTACCGGCATCACTGCCGCCACCGCAGGCGGCAAGCGACGCTACAGCGGCCGCCAGAATCAGGCGTTTCGCCATCATGATTTGTCTCCGTGTCCTTCTCGCAGGGTGCGCGAACGTATCGCGCGCCTCAGTCTAGCCCACGTTTCCAGGCCAACGCGGAACAGACCTTCTCAAGTCAGCACGGTTTTACGACAGCCGCGTGAGGATGGATGCGGCCCAGCGCCCTCCCCGCCGCCGCCCTCTGGCAATCAATTAAAGCGCTGCTCGCGGGTCGCCGTGAATTTGAGATCCGGCCAGCGCTCCACCGTCATCTCCAGGTTCACCCGCGACTTCGCCAGGTACACCAGCGCGCCGGAGTGATCCCGCGCCAGTTGCTCGGGCATCTTGTCAACCAGCTTCTGCAGCTCGCGTTCCGGCCCGTCCACCCAGCGCACCGTGTGGATCGTGGCGCCCTCGAACTTCGAGTTCACCCGGTATTCATCGCGCAGCCGGCTCTGCACCACATCAAACTGCAGCACACCTACCGCGCCCAGAATCACCTCATTGCCGATCAGCGGCCGAAATACCTGCGTGGCGCCCTCCTCGCAAAGCTGATCCAGCCCCTTGTGCAAGGCCTTGGCTTTCAGCGGGTCGGCCAGCAACACCCGCCGAAACAGCTCCGGCGCAAAGTTGGGGATGCCAGTGAAATGCAGCGTTTCGCCCTCGGAAAAGCTGTCGCCAAGCGCGATCGTGCCGTGGTTGTGCAGGCCGATGATGTCGCCCGGAAAGGCTTCGTCGGCCGCCTCGCGCTCGCTGGCCAGGAAGGTCACCGCATCGGAAATCCGCACGCTCTTGCCCTGGCGCACGCTGTGCATCGTCATGCCCTTTTTGTACTGCCCCGAGCAGACCCGCATGAAAGCGATGCGATCGCGGTGGTTCGGGTCCATGTTGGCCTGGATCTTGAACACAAAGCCGCTGAGCTTGTCCTCGTCGATCGCCACCGGGCGCTCCTGCGCCGGGCTGGGGCCGGGCGGCGGTGCCCATTCCACAAAGCCGTTGAGCAGCTCACGCAGGCCAAAATTGCTGATCGCCGCACCAAAAAATACCGGCGTCAGCCGGCCCGCGCGGTACTCGTCCAGGTCAAAGGCCGTGCCCGCCTCCTGAATCAGCTCGATCTCGTCGCGGACCTGCGCGTATTCGTCGCCCAGCCGCTCGGCATGCGCGTGCAGGCCGTCCAGCGTTTCAATCTCGCTGAGCTTGTCGCCCTTGCCCGTGTACAGGTAAATCCGGTCTTCCAGCAGGTGATACACCCCCTTGAAGCGGCTACCCATGCCAATCGGCCAGGTAATCGGCGTGCAGCGGATCTTCAGCACCTCCTCGACTTCATCGAGGATCTCCATCGGCTCGCGGCCCTCGCGGTCCATCTTGTTCACAAAAGTGACGATGGGCGTGGTGCGCAGGCGGCACACCTCCATCAGCTTGATCGTGCGCGACTCCACGCCCTTGGCCACATCGATGACCATCAGCGCCGAATCCACCGCCGTCAGCGTGCGATAGGTGTCTTCCGAAAAATCTTCGTGGCCCGGCGTATCCAGCAGGTTCACCATCCGGCCCTTGTAGGGGAACTGCATCACCGAGGTGGTGACCGAAATCCCCCGCTCCTGCTCCATCTTCATCCAGTCCGACGTCGCATGCCGCGCCGCCTTGCGGCCCTTCACCGTGCCCGCGAGCTGGATCGCGCCTCCGAACAGCAGCAGCTTTTCCGTGACGGTGGTTTTCCCCGCGTCGGGGTGAGAGATGATGGCGAAGGTGCGGCGCTTGGCCGCCTCCTGAGCAATGCGGGACATGAGATCCAGCGACAGGGCAAGGCAGAACCGCGCATTGTAGCGGGGGTGGGGCGCCGCGCTGTGGAGCGAGTTGAACATACCGCCCTACACGCGCCCACGGAAATGCTTTTTGACCCTTACGGCACCATCAAGCTATAACCCTGCATGTTCACAACAGCAAACAAAAAATACGCTGGGGAGGGGACTCGGTGTCAGGACACCTAACGTTGACGCATAACGCGGCGGCCGCCGCCGAAATGCTGCCGCACCGGGCTTGGCCGCGCCGCTGGATTGCCATCGAACATGGGGCTTCCGCCATTTATGCTGCAGATTGCAGTCGAAGTGGGCGTTAGCTCTCAAAGACACGTAACTGGCATCCGGGGGGAAGCATGAAAATCGAATCTGTGCGTATTGAGAACTTCAGAGGGTTTCTGGATGAAACCATAGATGTCAATAAATACGCATGCTTTGTTGGCCCGAATGGCGCAGGCAAGTCGACAATTCTTGCCGCGCTAAACGTATTCTTTCGGCAACACAAAGACTCTAAGACTGATCTAAGTAAGCTGTCAGCTGAAGATTTCCATCATAAAAATGTCAACGATCCAATAAAAATCACCGTCACGTTTGATGATCTTTCGGCTGAAGCCAAGGCAGACCTTTCTGACTACGTTCGCCAGGATAAGCTAATCGTTTCAGCCATCGCTCAATACGACCCAGGAAGTCAACGCGCTGAAGTAAGACAATTTGGCAACCGCCTTGGAATGGAAGATTTTCGCCCCTATTTCGACGCTGACAAGCGCGGAGATAAAGTCGCAGAGCTGCAGCAAATTTTCTCAGGGCTAAGGTCGAAGTATCCCGGACTGGAAAATGCGAAAACCAAGCCTGCTATGGCGAGTGCCCTACAGGAATTTGAGGCAAATAATCAAGGGGCTTGTACGCTTATTCCTAGCGAAGACCAATTTTACGGCGCTAGCAAAGGTGCTAATAGGCTCGCTCCACACGTTCAATGGGTGTTTGTACCTGCAGTAAAGGACATCACTGAAGAAAGCCAGGAATCCAAAACGTCTGGGTTAGGCCAGTTGCTTGCCAGAACCGTTCGATCAAAGGTCGACTTTTCCGACAAGGTGACAAAACTTAGAGATTCCTTGAGGAAGGATTACCAGTCTATGCTTGATGCTGAGCAATCAGCGCTTGACGGGTTGTCTGGTTCCATCGAATTGAAGCTCAAGGATTGGGCGCATCCAGCGGTAACAGCCAAGGTACTGTGGACCCAAGACGCGGATAAGTCTGTGAGAGTCGATGAGCCTTGGGCATTCGTTCAAATTGGCGAGCGTGGTTTCGAAGGCGAACTAGCGCGATTCGGGCATGGTATGCAGCGCTCATTCATGCTCTCGCTACTGCAAGAGATTGCGGACGCTGGTGCATCGAATGCACCAACATTGATATTGGCAATTGAGGAGCCTGAGCTTTATCAGCACCCGCCTCAGGCGCGATATTTAGCCGAGGTTCTTCATGACTTGGCTAGTGATAATTCGCAAATAATGGTTTGCTCTCATAGTCCATTGTTCGTTCCTGGAGACGACTTCGAAACTGTCCGCGTTGTTCGCGACTCGGGCGTTCCATCATGTTCATCTGTTTCGAAGTTGTCTTACGCTGCTCTTGCTACAACTCTTCAAAGTGCCGGCCAGCGCCTGCTCAAAGAGCAAGGTATGCTCGCGAAGCTCTATCCAGCCCTTAATCCGACCATCAATGAGATGTTCTTTTGTAGAG
>JBDNBC010000247.1:0-4729 GCA_039768115.1 Oceanococcaceae bacterium | reverse complement strand
GCTGGCGGCCTTTTTGCGCGGCGCCGCCTTCTTCTTCGCTGCGGTTTTGGCCGCCGGCTTGCGCCCGCGTCCCTTCCGCACCGGCGCCTTGGCCAGCAATTCCCGAACCTGGTCGAGCGTTAGCGTCTCGGCCTCCACATCCTTGGGCACACGTGCATTCTTTTCGCCGTCGGTGATGTACGGCCCCCAGCGACCGTGCAGCACACGGATCGCGCCGTCATCAAAGTCTTTGATGAATTTGCGCGCGTCGTCGGCGATTTTTTCGGCGATGACCTCAAGCGCGCGGGCCTCCTCGATGGTGTAGGGGTCGTCCTCTTTGAGGCTGACGAAGACATCCTTCTTGGCCGCGGGATCACGGTAGCGCAGGTAGGGCCCGAAGCGGCCGATGTTTGCGCTGATCTTGCGTCCGTCCGCCAGGGTGCCGACGTCACGCGGCAGGTTGAACAGCACCAGACCCTCATCGAGGGTGATGGTGTCCATGTGCTGGCCGGGCCGCAGGCTCGCGAAGCGCGGCTTCTCTTCGTCGTCCTTGGAGCCGATCTGCACGAATGGCCCGTACTGGCCCAGGCGCACCGAGACCGGCTTGCCGGAGTCGGGGTCGACGCCAAGCTCGCGGCCGCCCGGCCGCTCCACGTCGGCCTTGTCTTCCAGGGTTTGCGCGAAGGGCAGCCAGAACTGCTCGAGCAGCGGAATCCACTCCTGTTCCCCGCGCGATACCGCATCGAGCTGATCTTCCAGCGCGGCGGTGTATTCGTAAGCGACGTAATTGCTGAAATGCTCGGTCAGGAAGCGCGCCACCACCCGGCCGCGATCGGTGGGGATGAAGCGCTTGCCATCCATTTCCACGTACTCGCGATTTTGCAGTGTGGCGATGATGCTGGCGTACGTCGACGGGCGGCCGATGTCGTATTCCTCGAGCGTCTTGACCAGGCTGGCCTCGGTGTAGCGCGGGGGCGGCTCGGTGAAGTGCTGGTCGGCTTCGATGTCGCGCAGCGTGACGACGTCGCCCTCGGTCAGCGGCGGCAGGCGTTTGTCGCTGTCTTCATCCTCGGTGTCGTCATCACGGCCTTCCATGTACACCGCCATGAAACCGGGGCTGACCAGCGTGGAGCCGGTCGCGCGAAACACGCCGACATCGCCTGCGTGCAGGTTGGCGCCGACCGTATCGAACAGGGCCGCCTCCATCTGGCAGGCGACAGTGCGCTGCCAGATCAGGGTGTACAGCTTGGCCTGGTCCGCTGTCAGCATGCCGCGCACGTCATCCGGATGCCGCAGCGCGCTGGTTGGGCGCACGGCTTCATGCGCTTCCTGCGCGTTTTTCGATTTCGACTTGTAGCGCCGGATGTCATCAGGCAAGGCGGCCTTGCCGTAGCGTTGCGTGATGACTTGGCGGATTTCGTCGAGGGCGTCCTGCGCGAGGTTGACCGAGTCGGTCCGCATGTAGGTGATCAGGCCGACGGTTTCGCCGCCGAGGTTGATGCCTTCATACAACGATTGCGCCGTGCGCATCGTGCGCGATGCGCCGAACCCCAGCTTGCGCGAGGCGTCCTGCTGCAGCGTCGAGGTGGTGAATGGCGGGGCAGGGAAGCGCCGCCGCTGGCTTTTCTTGACCTCGCGCACGTCCAGCTGACCCGAGGCGGCGTCCAGCAGGGCCTGGCGCGCGGCCAATGCGTCGGTTTCGTTGGTTAACGAGAACTGCTCGACCTTGGTGCCGCGCAGCTGGGCGAGCTTGGCACTGAAAGTCTGCGCGTCCTTTTCCGTCCGGGCCTCGACGGTCCAGTACTCACGGGCGACAAAGGCATTGATTTCGTCTTCGCGCTCCACGATCAGGCGCAGCGCCGGCGTCTGCACGCGCCCCGCAGACAGCCCGGGCGCCACCTTGCGCCACAGCAGCGGCGACAGATTGAAACCCACCAGATAATCCAGCGCACGCCGCGCCTGCTGGGCATTGACCAGGTCGTCGGCCATGCCGCGGGGATGGGCCACGGCCTGCTGCACGGCGGTTTTGGTGATCTCGTGAAAGACCACACGGCGAACGTCCTTGCCCTCGATCAGCCCGCGCTCGCGCAGTAGCTCCAGCAGATGCCAGGCAATGGCCTCCCCTTCGCGGTCGGGGTCAGTTGCCAGCAGCAGGGTGTCAGCCTTTTTCAGCGCCGAAGCAATTTTATTGACGTGCTTCTCGTTCTTTTCGATGACGTCGTAGCGCATCGCGAAGCCCTCGTTCGGCTTGACAGCGCCTTCCTTGGGCACCAAGTCGCGCACGTGGCCATAGGAGGCCAGGACTTCGTAGTCCGGTCCGAGGTATTTCTGGATGGTCTTGCCCTTGGCGGGCGACTCAACAATGACGAGGTTGTGGCTCATGCCCCTGTCAGGTGGGGGAGGGGGGCGCAGTGTGGTGCACGGAGGGGGGTCAAAGTCAACCTTGCCGCCTGATGCTTAGTGCAGGCAGGCTCCCGCAGGATCGAAGATCACGCCTTCCATCGCATTGAATTCATTCTCTGCGGCGCGATCGGCCTGCAGCACCATCAACGTGACCCAGTCCACTTCGTTGGCGGTGATTTGGGGTGAATCCAGCGCAAGCAAACGTTCAATCACTCGCTCGCGATTGGCGGCCGAGAGAATGCCCTGATGTTCCAGATGCACCAGTCGGCTGCGACTGCCGACATCCAGCCGCGCCGTCTCTTCGGGCGCGTAGAGGCGAATGGCAGTCGAGGGGGCGCTCAGGCCCTCGGCATCCGCCAGGTCCATTAGCCAGTCCATGGCGTTATCGATCAGGCGTTGCGGAAAACCGGCAGCCGATAGGGCCTGCTCGATATGGCCGGTATCCATGTCGTCGCCGGGTGGCATGTCGTCGAGAACGACGTCAAAAATGTAGAGCAGGGCGTCGAGTACGTTGGGCTGCATGCGTTGCTACTTGCCGAGTTTCTGATAACCGCCGCCGGGTGCCATCGCCACGGCGCCTTGCAGTTCCAGAATCAGCAGCATGGAAGAGATATCGGCGGCGGGGAGGCCGGTGCGGGAGACCAGCGTGTCAATGCCGGTCGGGGTGGCGTCGAGTGCGTCCAGCAGACAGCGCTGCTGAGGGTCATCCGCGGCCGGATCGGTGGCGGACGGGAGAGCCGGGTGTGCACCTGCGTCATCTTCGTATTGTAGCAGGCCACCCTGGGCCAGCCCGGGTGCCAGCACATCGACGATATCGGCCGGTGATTCGACCAGATGCGCCCCGTCGCGCAGCAGCTGATGACAGCCGCGCGCCAGCGGGTTGTCGATGGACCCGGGCACGGCAAAGACTTCGCGGCCGTACTGCAAGGCCTGGCGTGCGGTAATCAGCGACCCGCTGCCCAGGGCGGCCTCGACGACCAGCGTACCGCGCCCGAGCGCGGCAATGATCCGGTTGCGCGCCGGAAAGTGCCCGCGCGCCGGCGGCGTGCCCGGGCTGTATTCGCTGAGCAGCAGGCCGGTCCGGGCAATATCGCGCGCCAGTTCGCGGTTGCGCGCCGGGTAGGTGTCGTCCAGTCCGCGCCCACATACCGCCACGGTTATGCCCTGGCCGCGCAAGGCGCCGCGATGGGCACAGGCATCGATGCCTGAGGCGAGGCCGGAAATGATGCTGAGCCCCGCGGCTCCCAGCGCCCGGCACATGCGCTCGGCGATACGGGCGCCGGTCGGTGTCGGGTTGCGGCTGCCGACCACGGCCAGCGCCGGGGTGCGCAGCAATTCGGTATCGCCCTCGGCGTAGAGCAGCAGGGGCATGCCGCCCACGCCGGCAAAAGCGCGGGGCCAGTGCGGGTGCTCGCGGGTCAGGAACTGCCGGTTCGTGTCGGCATCGAGCCAGGCATGGCAGGCGTCGAGCTGGGTGGCGTCCGGGCCGGCGAGCCAGCGCTGCAGCGTCTGCGCATGCTGCGGACGCTCGCGGGCAATACGCCGGGCTTCAGCGCGCATGAGGTCGAGCGTCTCTTCGGCGCAATGGCCGGCCGCCAGGGTCTCGCGCAGCCGCCGTTGCAATCCGCGCGGCGCAAGGCCGAGCGTCAGCCAGGTGTCATGCGCTGTCAATCGTCAGGAGCGCGGCGGTATCGCGCGGTCGCCACGGCGAACACCGCGCTCAGCGCTCATGACCAGGCCGTAGGCGATTTGCTCGCTGACGTCGAACAGCAGCATCTGGCCAATGCGCAGCGGCGGCAGCTCCACTTCGCGGAACAGCTGGCGTTCGGCATCGCGGGTCACGGCGCCATCCTGCTGGATGTCGAGCACATGGCCTACGCTGAGCCCGTCCTCCCGGCCGCGGTTGATGGCGACAATCTGGTATTGGCCGGCGCGGGTCCGTTTGTCATATACGGCGGCGATGAACGCTTCGACGGGCTGCTCCGGAGCCGACGGCACAAACTGGCTCGGCAGTGCGCGGTTCACGCCAATAAACAGCCGGTCTCCGCGCAGCACCTCGCGGAGCACGGTGGTGACGGTGCCCTCAGCCGGGTCAGCAAACCCATGCAGGGCCACCTCGCCAACCGGGATGCACTCATAGCCCAGCAGGCGGTTGTTGCTGGGGTCGCGCACGGCCTGGCCCTTGTGCAATACCTGCCAGTGGGTCTCCTGCCGGTCCCGCAGATTGCGGGCATAGACCGGATTGCCCGGGGAGCCGAGCAGGCGGTCATCGGCAAAGGCCAGAATGTACGGGGCGGCATCCCAGCGCTGCGTATCGATGATGCGCGGCCCCGCCAGGAAGGCGCTG
>JBDNBC010000246.1:0-6498 GCA_039768115.1 Oceanococcaceae bacterium | reverse complement strand
GTGCTGGGCAGCCCGTACACGCACCTGCTCAAACCCAAAACGGGCGGATTGGCGCTGGCCATTGCTGCTCTGGGGGACCAGCCGATTCGGCTGCTGGATGTGACGATTGCCTATCACGGCGGGGCGACCGGGTTCTGGGGCTTCATGCGCGGTGATATGCGGGAAGTCTCGGTTGATGTGCGCGAGTTGCCGATTCCCGACGTGTGGCGCACCAGCGACTACGCGCAAGACCGGACGTTTCGCGCGGCTGCGCAGAAGTGGATGGCCGAGGTCTGGGCCGCCAAGGATGCCCGCATCGCGTTCATGCTGGCGAATCCGGGCCAGCCGCCACAGCACTGACAGGCAGCCGCCACGGCGAAGAGGGGTTGTTGAGTGAGCGCGAACGAAATCGTGCGCGTGAGACAAAAAAAAACGGCGACCCCCGTTAGGAGGCCGCCGCCGGTTTTCGCCCGTGAGGGCGAAGGAAACGATAGTCGCTTAGTTGCCGAAGAGGCCGCTGAGCAAACCACCGTCACCCAGGAGGGTGTCAAGAATGGTGCCAACGGTGGCGCCCAGGTTGTTGTTTTGAGTCACGGCATTGCCGAGAACGCCATCCAGACCACCGGGGTTGCCAAGGTCGCCGACAATCGTCTGCAGTTGACCGAGCAGGGCCAGCGGTGAACTGGTTGGGGTGGCAACACCGCCCGCAGCGACAACCAGGTTCTGCAACGGCGTACCGGCTGTCGAGGACAGGATGACGCCGAAGAGGGCATCCGCCGGTGAGCCTGCGCCGTTGCCGGCGAAGGTGGCCAGCAGGCCTTCCAGCGGGTTGCCTTCACCCAGGATTGAGGCCAGCAGGCCTTCCAGCGGATCCAGCAGCGGGCTGGCCACACCGTCCAGGCCTTCGTTGAACAGCGGCGTGATGACGCGGCCAATACCACCGCCCAGCGTGCCGGTCAGCGTGTTGATGCCGTTCTGGATCTGCAGCGCCGCGTCGGGGCTGACTTCGCCCACCGGCAGTACACCCAGCAGCACGCCGCTGAGCAGGTCATTGACCAGCGCGTTGACATCGGCTGTGGCGGCCACGCCGTCATAATCACCGGCAGAGGCCAGCAGATCAGCCGTGTTGCCCAGGGTCGCGGTCAGCGTGCTGAATACAGCGCCCAGAACCGGCGCATTGCTGATTTCGGCGGGCAGGGCACCGGCCAGTTGGGTAGCCAGGTCATCCAGGGCCGGGGCCACAACGTTGGTCAGGCTGGTCAGGTTGGGATCTTCGCCGGGCTCGCCTTGCAGCGCGGTGATGAGGTCTTCCAGAGCCGCGCCGATGGGGGCCAGCGGGGTGCCGGCCAGCGGGTTGCCTTCGACGGGAGCGGTGTCGCTGTCGGAGCTGCACTCGCCACGGTTAACCAGACTGGTCAGGCTGGCCTGCAACGAACCGGCGAAACGCTCGAGAGCCGCCTGCGCTTCGGCAGCAGATGCATTGAAGGCATCAAACGGATCAGCGCCACTGGCCAGTCCTTCGACACCCGCGAGAATGGCATCGGGGCCATCGACCAGATGATTCAGGGCCAGCGCGACGCAGGACGTTACGCCATTCAACGGGGCCGGCAGCTGGCTGCCAACCTGCGCTACGACGACGTTATCAATCACTTCGTCCTGTAGCGGGTCCAGTGGGCCCTGGACTTTGGTGGCGCCAGCGGTGGGCGCCGGGGTCGGGCTCGGCGCGGCCGTAGGCGCGGGTGTGGGTGTTGCCGTGGGCGCTGCGGTCGGGGCCACAGTCGGGGCCGGGGTGGCCGTGGGATTCGGTGCGTTGTTGGACGGGGTGCTATCGCCGCCGCCGCAGGCGGTCAGCAGAAAAGACGAGCTGGCCAGGCCGGCCAGCAGCAATTTATTGAGGGACATGCAGATTCTCCTGGGTACAAAAGACGAGGTGCGGCCGCGGGGGAAAGGGGTAAGCGACAGCACGGAAGCTTTTGTACGCAGGCCGTTGTCAAGAACTTGTCATTGGCAAGAGGATGGTGCTCAGTTGCCATTGCCGCGGCGCGCAGGCATGCTGCGCCGGCTTTTTCACCCGGCGCGCAACATGCCCAAGGCTTCAGAACTCAAATCGGGAATGGTCGTCCAGTACAAGGACGCGCCGTACATCGTGCGCAAGGTACAAGCCCATAACCCCACCGCACGCGGAGCTTCGACGCTGTACAAGGCTCGTCTGAATCACGCGGTGAGTGGACAAAAGCAGGATGTCAGCTTCAAGGGCGACGACCTGTTGCCGGATGTCGATTACCAGCGTCGCGCGGTACAGTTTCTGTTTCGCGATGGCGACGGCAGCACCTTCATGGACAAGGGCGACTACACCCAGTACACGCTGTCCGATGAGCAGCTCGAGAGTGCGCTGCCATACCTCACCGAAGACCTTGACGGTCTCTCCGCGGTTCTCATTGCCGATGTCTGCGTATCGATCCTGTTGCCGGCCGCGGTAGAGCTGACCATCACCAGCACGGCGCCGGCCATGAAATCCGCATCGGCGACCTCACGGACCAAGGCGGCGGTCCTGTCCACGGGCCTGGAAGTTCAGGTGCCCGAGTATCTGGGCGAAGGCGAGGTGATCCGCATCGCGACCGAGGACGGGAGCTTCCTCGGTCGCGCCTAATCCGGACCTACTTGGGATCGAACGCGCTGTCGACGCGGAACTCCACCCGACGATTGCGGGCGCGCCCCTCAGCAGTGCGATTGTCAGCCATGGGCTGAGACTCTCCGAATCCGGCCACTTTGAGACGGCTGGCCGCTACCCCGCGCTGGGTCAGAAAGCGCTTGACGGCCGTGGCCCGCGCCAGTGACAGGCGCAGGTTGTATTCCTCGTCGCCCTGACTGTCGGTGTGGCCGGCAATGGTCACGGTCGTCTCCGTGTCTTCCAGAATGGCCGCAACCGAGGTCAGCACATTGCGCGATTGCGCTGTGAGCTGGTCTGAGCCGGACTCAAACGAGACTCCGTCGAGTGACAGGTTGGCGTCCTGAAATTCGACACGGCAGCCGGTGCGGTCAACCAGCTCGCCGAGTTGGCTGTTCGGGCATTGGTCGAACTGGTCGAGCACACCATCCTGATCACGATCGACCGGGCGCGGGGGGTAGTCTTCCACCGGCGGTGATGGCGGTGGCGCGGCGGGACGCGTCACTGGGACGGGCAGGAGTACCGGGTCCGCATGGGTCGTGCGCGGTTGCAGACCCAGCGGAAATTCCAGGCCAACGCCGGCCCGGTAATCGTCCACATCCGGCCCATAGCCCTCGCGCCGATACCGCCCTTCAAGACGCACGCGGACGCGACTCTTGGTGAAGGGCTGGCTGATGACGCCGCCGCCGACGTTGACATAGAAGGACTCATCGTTGCGGGCGTTGCTGTTCGTGTCGTAATAGCTGCCGCCCAGGCCCAGCAAGACAAACGCGGAATACTGACTACGGTTGCCGAGCATGAACAGGGCATCGACACCCAGTGACGCACGGTAGTTGTCCTGACCAATCGCAGGCAACGAGTCGTGGATTTCTGCGGAAACCTGTCCTTCGAGAGCAAACCAGGGTGTGAACTCCCGGCCGATCAGCAGATCGAGGCCCACACCATCCCGGTCAGTGAGCCGGGCATCATCCGGGTCGACGAAGGAGCCGATAATCCCGATGTAGGTTTCCGGGCGATGGTCCACATTGGTCCACGCCAACGCTACTCCACACCAGGCCATCAACGTCGCGCAAGCTACGGTCTTCACCATCATTTCTCCCTTGGAGGTGTCCGCCTCGATTGATGGCCGAAGCTTAACCCAAATGTCCGGATGCGCCGCGACAGTGCGTACACAGCTAAACGCTTCACGCGGGACCATTCATGACCCGACTTGCCACGATCTACAGCCGTGCCACGGTGGGCATGGACGCGCCCCTGGTGCGCGTCGAGGTTCATATCGCTGGCGGATTGCCGGGCATGACGTTGGTGGGAATGCCGGATGGTGCCGCGCGTGAGGCCCGGGACCGGGTCCGCGCCGCGTTGCAAAGCAGCGGCTTCACGATTCCGCCGTCACGCATCACGATCAATCTGGCGCCGGCGGATCTGCCCAAGCAGCGCGGCGGATTCGATCTCGCGATTGCGTTGGGTGTCCTCCAGGCGGCCGACCTGATGAGCTTTCCGGCAGCCTCATTCGAGTGCCTAGCCGAGCTGGGGCTGGACGGTCGGCTGCGTCCCGTCAGCGGGGTTCTGCCTGCGGCCATGGCGTGTGCAGCGGCAGCGCGGCAATTAATAGTGGCTCCCGACAACCTGGCCGAGGCGCAGCTGGCTGATGAGGGGCCGGTACGAGCCGCGGCGGATCTGCGCGCGTTGTGCGCGACGTTGTCCGGGGAGACCCCCTGGCCGATCGCCGAAGCGTGCCAAACGCCTCTGCCGCCCCGGCGCTATCCCGACCTTGCCGACGTGCGCGGTCAGCCGCAGGGGCGTCGCGCACTGGAAATCGCCGCCGCCGGGGGCCATAACCTGCTGCTGTACGGCCCGCCCGGTAGCGGCAAATCGATGCTGGCCGAGAGACTTCCCGGCCTGTTGCCACCGATGGCGGCGCATGAGCGCCTCGAAGTGGCGATGCTGCAATCCCTCAGCAGCGGCGGATTTTGCCCGCACACCTTCGGCCAACGCCCGTACCGCCAGCCCCACCACTCGGCTTCGGCCGTGGCACTGGTGGGCGGCGGCAGCATCCCGCGTCCGGGCGAAATCAGCCTCGCGAGTCGGGGTGTGCTCTGCCTGGATGAGCTGCCGGAGTTTCCCCGTGCCGCACTGGAGATGCTGCGCGAGCCGCTGGAGTCGGGCGAAGTGCGACTTGCGCGGGCCTACCGGCAGGTGCGCTATCCCGCCCGGTTTCAGCTGGTGGCGACGATGAACCCTTGCCCCTGCGGCTATCTGGGCGACACGCGGCGCAACTGCCGCTGCACAGTGGATCAGGTGCAACGGTATCGCCAGCGGTTGTCTGGGCCGCTGCTGGATCGCATCGACATGCATCTGGCCGTGATGCGGCCGGACGTGCGCGACGTGCTTTCCGCACCGCTCGGGGAGCCGTCGACGGTGGTGGCCCAGCGGGTTCAGGCGGCGCAGGCGCGGGCCCTGGCGCGTCAGGGGGAAATCAACGCGCAATTGCCGGCCGCGGCGATGGAATCGATGGTTCCGCCGGACTCGCCGCTGTCGGGCCTGTTGGTGCAAGCGGCGGAACGCTTGCAGCTCTCGGCACGCTCACTGCACCGGGCGCTGCGCGTGGCCCGCACCATTGCCGATCTCGCGGGCCGGGACGCGCTGGACGCTGCCGATCTGGCGGAGGCCCTGAGCCTGCGCGGTCTGGATCGACAGATGGCGGGCGCCGCGGCGGGCTGACGGGGGCACACGCGAATTGCGGGCAAAAAAAACCGCGAACAATGCCGCGGTTTTTTCTAGCGGAGCGTGGCCCGAATCAGAAGGTGTAGGTGATCTCCGCGAGGATGTTGTCGCGGTCACGACGCGAGAAGTGGCGGTTCCCATGCATGCCGTTGTACTGGATCTTGCCGCCCCAGCGCTGACCGAACTGCACCTCGGTGCCCACCAGCCATTCCTTGCGATCCTCGACAAAGTTCTGCATCGGGAACGGAGCGTAGCCGTGCACGTCGTGGAACCAGGCCAGGAACGGCTTGAAATTCAGGCCGAAAATCACGTCGTTGTATTCGAAGAACGAGATGATGCGATAGCCCCACGAAAACTCGTCGGCGAAGGCGTCGGTTTGCTGGGTCGGGTTGAGCCGGCGGGCGTCGGGTTCGCCATCCGCCGTGCCCGTGCCGTCGGCCCCCGGCGAGAAGTGCGTGCGGTTCGGGCTGTTGCCCTCGAACTGGATCACGTCCAGCGACGGCATGTCGACGATGTGCGTGAAGCCCACTTCAATCAGCGTGATGATCTGCTCGGAGCGCACCAGCGACGCAATCGGGTTGGAGCTGCCGAGAATGCGAATCCCCGTCATCGCGAACTGCCCCACCTTTTGCCGCTCATAGCCCCGAATCAGGTAGTTCTCACCACGTTCAGCAATGTTCTGGTCAACGTCATCGTTGCCCCGGAACACGGTCTCGAGAAAATCCGGCAGGGCGCTGCGTGCACCGGGAACGGTGATCGGAAGGTCGAGCAGCCCGTCGGTGAGGCCGCCCAGCAGGCCACCCAGGACGTCGTTCAGTGGTCCCTCCAGCCCACCCAGCAGGGGCCCCAACAAGGGCAGGGTGTCGCCCAGGATTTCGGCGCCGAGCACGATATCTTCCTCCGGCAGGCCCGGCTGAAGGGCGGCCATGAAGATGTCGGTCAGGTTGACCTGCACGGGCAGATCAGGCCGGAACGAGTACTCGCCGGATACCGACCACTTGCCCACGTTGGTACTGAAGCTGATGCCGTACATCGTGATGTCTTCGGGATAATCGACGGCGGCCCGGGCGGTATCAATCGGGAAGCAGTCGTTGCCGGCCAGGCTGCAGTTGGTGAGGACGCCCACC
>JBDNBC010000245.1:0-4429 GCA_039768115.1 Oceanococcaceae bacterium | reverse complement strand
TCGCCGCAAAAAAAAACGGCACCACAAGGGTGCCGTTTTTCAAGATCGATACGCGGCGGCCGAGATGCCCGACCGCGGCGAACGCGATCAGAGCTCGAAGGCGTACTTCACACCAAAGGAAATGGTGTTGTTCTCGTCGGAGGCGACGGTGCCGTCTGCCAGGTTGGCCTGATCGAGGTCGGTGTAGCTGTACAGACCGTAGATCTGGAACTCGGGCATCAGATTGACGAAGGCGCCGATCGTGCCGCCAAAGCCTTCACCTGCGCCTTGATCCACCTGACCCGCAGAGGCGGCCAGTGTCAGGTTTTCGCCCAGGTCGTAGGTGCCGGCCAGGTAGGCGTAGCCGCGCTCATCATCAATGGTGAGCAGCTCGACGTACTCGTAGGATGCGCCCACTGTCCAGCCGTCACCGGCGTAGTGTGCGTTGATCTGACCGGCGGTATCGACGACACCTTCGGAGCCGGCAACCACGCCGGTGACGCCGTTGGCGAACTCACCCGCGCTGCGGCCGATGTCCAGGAATTGCAGGCCGACGGTGATGTCACCAAGGCGATAGTCCAGGCCGATGCTGTAATCGTGATCCGCGTCGTCGGCTTCCTGCAGATGAATGCCGGCGTTGACGGTCAGACCGCCGACTTCCGGAGACAGGTAGGCGATGGTGTTGTCGGTCCAGCCGTTGACCAGGTTGGACAGGCCGTAGGTCGCGCCTTCCGGCGAGAAGCCACCGACAAAGTTGGCTGCCGACGTGTCATAAAACGGGTCCAGACGCTGGGCTGCCAGTTTGTACGCGGTGTTGACGCGGCCAAAGGTGAACGTCCCGTAGCTGCTGTTGAAGCCCACAAAGGCATGACGGGTGCTGGCCAGGCCGTTGGCGCCATCGGCATCAGAGTCAATGTCCAGGCCCAGCTCAACGGCAAAGAAGAACTGGCCTTTTTCGCCCTGAATACCAATGCGCGAGGCATTGTTATCAGCCGACTGGCCGTCCTGAACCTGCGAGCCGAAGCGGGCGGTTTGGGCGCTGGCGCCATCGGCGGTGCGATTGGCGTTGGCGATGTCGCTTTCCACCTGGTTGGCTGTGGCGTGAAAAACCCCATAAATCTTGCCTTCAGCCTGAGCCGCCAAGGGGGCAGTCAGGGCGGCAAGCACGAAAGCACCGGTCAGTTGATGTTTCATTATTCCAGTCGTCCTCAATCGTTGAAAAAATAACGCTCGTTTCGTGCGGCGCACGAGACGCTCCCCAAGAGATAGCGAGTCTCCGCATTGTAAACAGATGCGGCGCCGGTCGAAAAGCTAATACGGCCGTGTTGCGGAATAATTATGACGTCGCCTCGCTCGCGATCTTTTCCAGATGCTGCTCGACATTCATGCGCGCCAGTGGAAGCAGGGCGGCGGGTGTGTTTGCGTATTCGCGCGCCAGAATGGCGTCTACGTCGAGCCCTTGCTGGTGCAGATGGCGGATGCGATTTTCCCGTTGTTGACGGTGCGCCAGGGTCCGCTCGATTTGCAGCACCCCGGGCAAGGCCATTCCGTGCGACGGCACGGTGACGCGCGGGTTCAGCGCAATCACCTTGCGCAGGCTGGCGAAGTATTCCGCCATATTGCCCTCGGGGCGGCCGATGACCACGCTGCCCACGCCCTGGTACAGATCCCCGACGATGATCCAGTGCCGGCTGTCGGGCATCAGCGCCAGATGGCCGTTGTCGTGGCCCGGCACGGCGATGGCGCGAATGGCATGCCCCTTCCACTGGCCAATCGTGTCGCCATCTTCTACCCGCGTGATGCGGGCGCCGGCCAGGTAATCCGCGCCCCAGCGCCGCTCAATATTGGTGCGGGTGGCTGCTGACATCAGCAGGGGCACATCCCATTGTCGTGCAAGTTGTGGGGCCCGCTCGTGATGGTCGGGGTGGTGATGCGTTAGCAGAATGCCGGCCGGCCGGCCGAAGCTGTCCAGAAACTCGGCCAGCTGCTGATAGATGCTGTCGCTGGCCGGCGACGGATCGACCAGAATCCGGGACGCTGGATCATCACCCAGCAGAAATGCGTTGGTGTGGGTCGCGGGGAACAGCGTGTTGGACCGCACGGGCAGGATGCGCAGGCCGTCAATGGGTTCGACCAGGTCCAGCCCGACATCCTGCCCCGGTCGCTGCCCGAGATCCGTCACCTCGGTGGCTTCGGGGTGGACGCTCAGGGTTTCCAGAATGCGCTGCAGCGGGGCAACACAAAGCAGGTCGCCCGCCTGAAACTCGGCCCAGAAAGCCGCGGCGGGTTTCCAGAGCTGTTGGGCATGCTCATGGCGGTCCAGCGTCAGGTCGGGCTTCTGCGCCAGATCGATGCGGAAAAACTCGGTGTCGAAACGCCGTGGCGCGTAGGCCGGCGTGACGGCATTGCCCAGATGAGACACGCCCGCTTCGAGCGCGTATATGTCGATCCCCAGTTCTTCCCGGAGTTCGCGCTGCAGGGCACTCACAGCATCTGCCGCCAGCCCGCAAAACGTTGCGCGTGGTGGCGGAGGCGCTTCCGTCTTTTCGATCTTTCCGCCAGGACAGGCCCAGTATCCCGGGAAGGCGGGAGACTCCACATGGCGCTGCACCAGCAAGACTTCGCCTTCGGCGCAGAGCAAGCCGGCTACGGCCCGTCGGACGGGCTTCATGACATCGTCGCAAAAAAGGTAAGCATTCGCCTGAGAAAATCCCGCGAGGCAACTGATTTATTGGCATTTTGCCCGTTGCTTGGGCAGAATGCAGGAGAGTTTTGTGCGATTGCGGCCTGGGGCTGCTGGCGGTATAGGGACATCTTGCGAATGAACACACGACACATTGCCTGGCTAACGGGTGCCTTGGCGGCTTTGGCAGTGACCGCTTGCGATGACGGGCCGCGCAGCCCGGACGTGGCGCAGCGGCTGGTGGAAATCCAGGTTTGCGGGGCGCCGAACGACGACCGCGCGGATTGTCCGCAGACGCAATGTACTACTGCGAATGCCTTGCGCCCGGCCGGTCTGACGCAGCAGTTCTGTGCGGTGGGCATCTTCGAGCAGATTGTTGGCGGGGACGTGAGCATTCCCCGCACCGGCCGGGACATGACCGACGAGGTTCAATGGATTAGTTCCAACGTGAATGTTGGCGAAATCGATCCGGTCACCGGTCTGGCATCGGCTTTGCGCCAGGGGTCGACGCGCGTCATCGCCATGCGTGAGGGCGTCAGCGGTGAGACGCAGTTCCAGGTGACAGACGCAGATTTGCTGAGCTTGAGCATCGACCCGCCTGTGGTCGCCCGCACCGCACCGAACGTCATCACCAAATTCACCTGTGATGGGCAATTTACCGGGCCGGCATTCGGCGGCTCAGCCAACCCGACTGTGGGGGACCTCACCGGCGAGCTGGAATGGCAATCGCAGCAACCGCTGGTTGCGACCGTCGGCAACAATCCGCTGCCGGGCGTACTGACCAGCAAAGGCATCATGACGGCCGTGGCGCCGGGGAACACGACGATTTCCTGCGCTGGCGAGAATAATGACGAGGAGACGATTCGGGACTTTGCCCCCGTTCGCGTTTGCGAAGCGACGCTGCGGACGTCCCCGCCAGGCCTGCAGCTCACGGCCAACGGTCAACCCATCGTCGGCGATGATCCGCTGACCATCACCCCCGGTGGGGAGGTGGAGCTGGGTTTGCTCGGGACCTTCGTGAATAACGATTCGAACTGTGGACCTATCAATTCCACATTCACGATCAACCTCACCGAGTCCGCCGTGTGGGATGCCAGCGAAGATGGCGAAGTGGTCTCGGTCGGCAATGCCATTACCCCGAATTTCACGCTGAGCAAAGCCTCGCTGGCGACCGTGCCGAAAGGGCGGGTGAATTACGTTGCGCCCGGTGTGGCCGAAGTGTCCGCGGAGTTTGAAGGTGCCAGCGAGGCTGTCACCTTTATTGCGATTGACGCCACGGTCGAGTCCCTGACCATCAGCGGCAACCAGTTCTTGTTCGCACCGGGGGTCTACCCCTACACGGCGGAAGCGACCATCCGTCCGCTAGATGATGCGGATCGTGAGCGTCTGCCGGCGACCTGCAATCCGGCCAACGAAGATGAATCCCGCTTTTTGTGTGATGTCACCAACAGCCCCGGCATCATCTGGACAACGACCTTGGCCAACTCCTTGCCAGCGGCGGGTGTTGCCGAAATTTTCAATAACGACGGGCAACTGGTGGTTGCCGCCGACGCGGCGCCGCAGCAGGTCACAGTGCGTGCCAATTTCCTGGGGGCCCAGGCATCCAAGCCCGCGTTGATTGTTCCGGCCACGCTGACCAGCATCGAGGTCAATCCCGGGCTGGTTTGTCTGAGCAGCGGCCTGCTGGACGTGTCAGCAACGCAGCGTCAGCTGCAACTTGATCTGCTCTACGAAATCCAGCTGCAGGGCGAGGAAGAGCCGCGGGTC